>CALAFV010000448.1 GCA_937891445.1 uncultured Phycisphaerales bacterium
CCCCCTCGTCCCCCCCCATCCTCCCCCATCCCCCCCATCCCCGACGCCTTGCCTCTCGGGGCCACCCCGGCCGGCGCCCAGCCCGGGGTCACTGCGGTTTACCACCCCGATCCACGGGGGTGGCACCCCCCCAACCCCCCCTCCCCCCGGTTCGGGCTAGGTCGCCGCGGGACCGTGATGGACGGCCGCGATGACGGCCATCGTGATGAGGGTAAAGACCATGACCGCCGCCTGGAAGGGGCGGTCGTGACCAGCGAGTTCGGTCGGGTCGTCGTACTCCCCCCGCTCGAGGAGGACGATGCAGCGGAGCAGGCCGTAGGTGGCCGGCAGCATGGTGAGCCAGAGGAGATTGAAGCCGCGGGTGTACTGGTCCTCGTTGTACTGGACGTACCCCGCGTAGGTGACCAACGTGGCGACGGCGGTGACGACGACCGACATGCGGAGCAGGTCGTCGGTGTAGATGGCCTGCACGCCGCGGGCGGAGGAAGCGGCGTCGCCCAAGGTCCGCCGCTCCCCCAGGCGCTTGCCGAAGGCCAGGAACATGGAGAGGAAGAAGATGCAGTTCAGCAGCCAGGAACTGGGGTGGACGACCGCCGCGGCACACCCCCCCAGCACCCGCAGGACGAAGCCGGAGGCGAGGCTGATGACGTCGATGATCGGGCGGTGCTTGAGGTGGACGCTGTAGGCCGCGACGTTGAGCATGTAGATGAAGACGGTCAGGGCGAGCCACCATCGCGCCTGAACGGGGGCGAGGAAAATCGACCCCAGAGCCGCGACGAACAAGGCCAGCCCCCAGCCCGAGGCGGTACGGAGGCTCACGGCCCCGGAGGCGATGGGCCGGCGGCACTTGCGAGGATGAGCGCGGTCGGCCTCGCGATCGAGGATGTCGTTGAGGACGTAGCAGGCGCTGGAGCCAAAGCCGAAGGCGAGGAAGGCCCCGGCGGCCCCCGTCCATGCCACCTCCTGGGTTCCGGCCGCGACGGCGTAGAAGGGGCCGACGAGGACGAAGGCCCCCTTGGTCCACTGCGTGGGGCGGGCGAGTTTGAGCAGGTGCCGCCAGAGGGGCCGCGCGTCCGGGCCGGTCGCCACCTGGGCCGCCGAAGCCGGCGCGGCGACGACGGGCGCGCCGTCAGAGGCGTCGGGAGCGGGGCCGAGGGTGGTAGCAGGGCTCGCGCCCTCGTGTGCGGCGTCGGGCATAGGGCGGGCTTGGGACCGGTCCACCGGGCGCTGGGGGGAGCGGGCTGAGAAGGGCAGCAGGGCCGGCAGTATACCGGCTGACCGTCCGGATGCCGACCTCGGCGTCACAAACAAGGGAGGACGGGCTGTGGAGGCGTTCAGAGTTTCATCCGGTGGAAAACGGGCCGGGGTATGGCGCGGATGATCGCCATGATCAGGCGCCAGAACCTCGGGGTATAAACGACGGCCGACCCCCGCCGGATCGCGCGGACCACGTCAACCCCCACCTTCTGGGGGTCGGCGACGAGGGGACCGCCCCGGAGGAGGCCCCAGGTGGCCGCGGTATCGACGAACCCGGGCTTGATGGTGATGACCGCGATTCCCTTGCGGGCCAGCCGGGCGCGGAGACCCTCCAGGTAGGCGTTCAGGGCCGCCTTGGAGGAGCCATAGATGAAGTTCGAGGGGCGGCCGCGATCGCCGGCGACGGAGGAGACCGCGCACAGGAACCCTCCCCTCCCTCCCCTCCCTCCGCCCCCCTCGCGGCCGTTGGTCGCGGCCTCCAGGCGCTCGGCGGCGAGGTTCAGGAGGCAGACCGAGGCGGTGTAGTTGGTGTCGATGATGGCGCGGGCGAAGGCGGGGTCACGCTCGGCGGCGGCCTGATCCTCCGGCCCGCCGCCGCCGATGCCGTGGCAGAGGATCACGCCGTCAAGGGGGCCGCCGAGGCGCTCAGCGCAGGCGTCGAGCAGGGGGCCGTGGGAGTCGAAGTCGGTGGCGTTGAAGGGAAGGGCGACGGCCTTGGCCCCGTGGCGGATGCGCAGGTCGGCCGCGAGGCGCTCAGCCTCGTCCACATCGCGGGCACAGAGGGCCAGCCGCGTCGCCGGGTCGTCGGCCGCGAGCCGGTCGGCGATCGCGCGGGCGATCGAAGACGTGGCGCCGAAGATGGCAATGCGGCGGCTCATGCGGGGGCACCGGCGGCGTGGGAACTGGGCGAGGGCGGGGCCGTGGATGCGGCGGAATGGTCCAGGCCGAGGCGGCGGGCCATCGATGAACTGATCCGCCCCTCGGGGTCCAGCGCGGCGAGCGTCCTCTTGAACTCGGCATGGCGCAGGTACATGCGCTCAAAGTGCTCGCGCGAGAGCGAAGCGTCCTTCGCGAGGTAGCGCCGACCGCCGTGCTCGAGCACGATGTCGTCGAGGCGGCGGAGGAAGTCGTCGAGCCCGGGGGCGTTGGGAAGGTCCACCGCCAGGGTCCAGCCGGGCATCGCGAAGCCGATGACCCCCTCGCTGGGGCGGCCCATGCTCTTGAGGACCGCGAGGAACGACCCGCGCCGCGAGGCGGTGAGTTCCTCGAGCAGGCGCACCAGGGCGCGGCGGCTGTTCTCCGGCGGCACGACGACCTGGTACTGCTGGAAGCCGCGCGGACCGTAGAGGCGGTTCCAGTGGCTGAAGGCGTCGAGGGGGTAGAAGAACGAGTCGAAGGGGATGACGCGCGACCCGTCGCGGTTCGCGCGGTAGTAGACGGCGTTGAAGGCGCGGACGGTCAGGGCGTTGAGCGCGCCGTTGGGGATGACCGGTGGCAGCGTGCGCGTGGAGCGCAGCGGGAACTCCAGCGGCCGGCCCTGAAAGCGGGCGGGGACGACCGACGCCGCCGCGTGCTCGCCGCCCATAAGGACGCAGCGCCCGAGGCTCCCGCCCCGGGCCAGGCAGTCGAGCCACGCGACGCAGTAGCGCATCGAGTCAAAGGCGGCGTGGCCGGCGGTCGCGGAGGTGAACAGTTCCAGCGCCTCGTCGAGGTGGCGGGCGCGCCGGTAGTCGGCCGCAATGAAAGCCGACTCCACGCGGCGCAGGCGGAGGCGGAGCGAGATCACCATGCCGGTCAGGCCCATCCCGCCGATCGTCGCGTAGAAGGCCTCCGGGTTCTCCGTGCGCGAGCATCGCAGGATGCGACCCGAACCGGTCAAGAGCGTGAACTCCTCGACGAACTCGGAGAAGGAGCCGTCCACGTGGTGGTTCTTGCCGTGGACGTCGGCGGCCAGCGCGCCGCCGAGGGTGACGAAGCGCGTCCCGGGGGTGACGGGTGGGAACCAGCCCCGGGGGAGGAAGACGGAGATCAGGTCCGCGAAAGAGACGCCCGCCTCACACTCCAGCACGCCGGTCTCGGGGTCGAAGGCGAGGAAGCGGTTGAGACGCTCGTGGAGCACAACCCCGGCGTCCCGGTTCAGGGCGGCGTCGCCGTAGGAGCGGCCCAGGCCGCGGGAGATCACCGACGGGATCGTCGCGTCGGCGAGGATCGCCGAAAGGTCCCGAACCTTCTCGGGTCGGGCGGCGAGGCAGGGGTGGATGGGGCAGTTTCCCCAGCTGGCGAGGTCGAGGGGGCGGAACCGCGGCACTCGGGGAGGACCTCCGGGGCGGGGAAACGCGGCCCTGGGGAGTGGGATGGATGGGAGGATGAAGCCCGGGCCGAACCGGGTCGATGGTAGCCGCGTTCGATGCGTGGAAGGCGTGGTTTTCAAGGCCCCGGGGGCGGAAGGCCGACGCGGACGGGCCACATCCGGCAGGCGGGAGAGCATCGGCGTGATGGACCACTCGGGGCAACACGGCGCGACGGGCGGGGACAGCGGGGGCCGGGGGACCGGCGCCCGCGCCGCCATCGCCGGGCTCGTGCCGGCGGGGGTGCTGGCCGTCTGCACCGTGGTGATCCTGCGCTTCTGGCCCGACATGGGCCGCGCGGCGGGGGACGAGATCAACTTCCACGAACCGGCGATCCGGCGGTTCTACGACCAGTGGCCCGCGTTCGACTTCAGCGACTACCTGTCGGCGACGACGCCGGGGTACCACCTCCTGATGGCCGCGGTGATGAAGGTCATGGGGCCGTGGGAGGTGTTCATGCGGGCGACGGGGGCGCTGATCGGGTGCCTCCTGGTCGGGGTGCTGGGGGCGGCGTGCGCGGTGCGGAGCGGCAGCGCGCGGGTGGGGATGCTGCTGGCGCTGCCGCTGGCGGCGTCCATGTACGTGCAGGATTCGACGGCGCACCTGCTGCCGGACAACCTGGGGTGGCTCGGGGTGCTGGCGATGGTGCTGATCGCGGGGCGGATGGCGCGCGGCCGGGAAGGGTGGCGCGTGCTGGTGCCGCTGGCGGGGGTGGTGCTGGCAGCGCTGGTGTTCGTGCGGCAGATCCACGTGTGGACCGCGGCGCTGGCGTGGGGAGCCGCCTGGATGGCGGCGGCGGGGCCGGAGCGCGCCGGGGAGAACCTGCGCGACGCCGTCTTCGATCGCCCGAAGCCGCGCTTCACGGCGGCGACCATCGCGGGGCTGGCGACACTGCCGGCGCTGCTGGAACTGGTGTGGTTCGCGCGGCTGTGGAACGGGCTGACGCCGCCGTCGGTCGCGGCCCAGTATCCCGGAGCAAACCCCGCGGCGCCGGCGTTCATCCTTTCGCTGGTCGGGGTGGCGTCGCTCTTCTACATCGCGTGGCTCGTGCGCCCGATCGCGGAGGTCTGGCGCAGGGCGAGGTGGGCGATCGCGCTGGCGGCGGGGGTGGGGCTCGCGGCGGCCCTGATCCCCGAGACGACGTACGGCCTGAAGGAAGGGCGGTACTCGGGGCTGTGGGCGGTGGCGATGCCGCAGGCGGGCCTGATCGCGTTCGGACGGACGTCGGTGGTCCTGGCCGTCTTGGCGCCGCTGGGGGCGGTGGCGCTGGTGGGGTGGGCGTGGCGGCTGGGCCCGCGACCGGGAACCCTGCTGCTGGGCGGCGCCGCGGCGTTCATCGCCGCCCAGGCGGCCAGTTACATGCTCTACCAGCGGTACAGCGAGCCGGCCGTGCTCATGACCGTTGCGCTGTGCGCCGCGGCACCGATGGCGGGCAGCAGGCGCGAGGCGACGGAGCAGCGCTGGGTCGGGCGTACGGCGGCGCTGGGGCCGCTCGTGCTCGCCACCGGCCTTGCGACCATCACGTTCATGTCGCTGCGGCGCGAGACCGCGCCGCATCCGTACTTCGGGTTCGAACCCGGCGGAGAGGCGATCCGGCTGTTCTTCAACGAACGCGCATCCGAAGTACAAGCGGTCGAGCGGCCGCCGCGGCAGGTGTATCCGCCGTGGTGGCCGTGGGGCGAAGAGGGCGGCCGCTAGGATCGGCGTCGCCGGGTGGGGCCGTACCCGTTGGCACGTTGCGAGGCGAAGGAGCGCATGACACACCCACCGGTTGATGCACAGGTTGCGACGGGCGGCGGCAGCGGCGAGGGCGCCGGGCGGCGCGCGCTGATCACGGGGATCACGGGCCAGGACGGCTCGTACCTCGCGGAGTTTCTGCTGGCCAAGGGGTACGAGGTCCACGGCCTGATCCGGCGGATGAGCACGTTCGGCACCGCGCGCATCGACCACATCTATCAGGACCCCCACTCGCGGGCCCCGCGCCAGGCGGGGAAACTGATCCTCCACTACGGAGATATCACCGACCCGCTCTCGCTGGAGGAGGTGCTGGCCCGCAGCCGCCCGCACGAGGTATACAACCTCGCGGCGCAGTCGCACGTGCGCGTGAGTTTCGACCTGCCGGTGTACACGGGGGACGCCACGGGGCTGGGGGCGCTGCGGATGCTCGAGGCCGTGCGCCGGTTCCGCGACACCTCCGGGCAGGAGGTGCGGTACTACCAGGCCTCCAGCAGCGAGCAGTTCGGGAGGGTGGCGGAGACGCCGCAGCGGGAGACCACGCCCTTCCACCCGCGCTCGCCCTACGGCGTGGCGAAGGTGATGGCCCATTACGCGACGGTGAACTACCGCGAGGCGTACGGGCTGCACGCCTCGTGCGGGATCCTGTTCAATCACGAGAGCCCCCGCCGCGGTGAGACGTTCGTGACACGCAAGATCACCCGCGCCGTCGGGCGGATCAAACTCGGGCTGCTGGACAAGTTGTACCTCGGCAATATCGAGGCGCAGCGCGACTGGGGCTTCGCGGGGGACTACGTCAAGGCCATGTGGCTGATGCTCCAGCAGGACACGCCCGACGACTACGTGATCGCCACCGGGCGCAGCCTCTCGGTCCGCGAGTTCGCCGAGATGGCCTTCTCGATGGCCGGCCTGAACTGGAAAGACCACGTGGAGATCGACCCTCGCTACTTCCGCCCCAGCGAGGTGGACCACCTGCGCGGCGACGCCTCCAAGGCCGCCGAAAAACTCGGGTGGAAGCCGACCACGAGCGTCGAGCGGCTGTGCCACATGATGGTCGAGGCCGACACGGCGCTGGCCAAGCGGGAACGGGTGCTGCGCGACGCCGGCCACGAGGTGGCGAACTTCAGCGGCAGAGACTGAGGGGCTCCGGGGCAGGTCCGGAAACACTCCCCGCGAACAGGCCACGCCGCACCCGCGTATGCCCCGCGCGGCGGGCGTTCGGGGAGGAGGCTGCCGATAGGATGCACGCCCCCCGTGCGATCACGGGCACGGCCGCCCCGCCGACGTGGCGCTCCTGACCGGACGAAAGACCCGAGGCGCTGATGCGACAATCGACGCTCCTCATCGTGAACACCGGGGCGACGTACGCGCGGATGGTCGCGACCTTCGGCCTCGGGCTCGCGACCACGGCGCTGGCGATCCGCGCCGTCGGGGAGGACGACTTCGGCCTCTACGGCGTCGTCTACGCGGCCATCGGCCTGGTGGCGCTGCTGACCGACGGCCTCAACGCGTCGGTGCTGCGGCACCTGGCCCACGCGATCGGCCAGCAGGACCGGACGCGCCTGATCGAGGTTCTCTCGACGATGCTGGCGCTGCTGACCATCGGCGCGGTGCTGCTGGGAGCCGTGTGCCTGGTGCTGGCGCAGCCCATCCTCTCGACGCTCACCATCCCCGAGGGCCGCGAGGATGCGGCCTGGTGGACGCTGGTCTGGGTGGTGGCCGGCACGGTTGTGACGACGATCGGGAGCCCGTTCCGCAGCCTGCTGGTGGCGCGGCAGTCGCTCATCATCGTGACCCTGTCGGAGGTGGCCGAGTCGGTGCTGCGCCTCGGAGCGGCCGTGGCGGCGCTCCTGGCGGCCGGCGACGGCCTGCTGGTCTTCGCGGCGGGAACGTCCATCGCGTCGGCGGGCGTCACGACCGGGCTGGCGGCGCTGTGCCTGATCCGGTACCCGGATCTGCGCCCGCGCCCGGCCGCGGTTCGGCGGTCGCACCTGCGCCCGCTGGTGAGTTTCGCGGGGTGGGACACGGTGGCGCAGGGGGCGTGGAAACTGCGCATCCTCGGCCGACAGATCCTCCTCAACACGTTCGGGACCGCCGTGAACGCGGCCAACTCCATCGCGACGCAGGTGGCGACCTACCAGGGGAACCTCGCGTCGCAGATGGCGCGGGCGGCCCAGCCGGCGATCACCGCCGCCGAGGCGCGCGGCGACCGCGCCACCGTGCACAAACTCGTCGTGGTCGCGTCGAAGTACATGGTGCTCGCGATGACCTTCATCGCGGTCCCGGTGCTGCTGGAAACCAACGTGCTGCTGACGCTGTGGCTGGGCGAGTACCCAGCTCACACGGTGTCGCTGGTGCGGCTGACCGTGGCGGCGATGACGCTGCTGTGGCTCACGCACGGGCACATGATGGCCCTGTACGCCCACGGCGACCTGCGGAACGTGATCCTCGGCAGCGCCGCGATCGAACTGGGAGCCTTCGCTGCCGCGGCGGCGTGGATCTTCCTGCTGAACGGCCCCCCGGAGGCGGCCCCGATCACGCTGGTGGTCGGCACCGTGGCGCTGAACGTCATGCAGGCCGTCGCCGTGGGCCGGCTGATCGACCTGCCGTGGCAGCGGTGGTGTCGGCGCACGATCGTGCCGATCACGCTGGTGGCGGGCGCCGCGACGGCGGCGGGGCTGGTGCCGCGGCTGCTGCTGGAGCCGGGAATCGTGCGGCTCGGGGCGGTCGGGGCCGCATCGGCGGCGGTCGCGGCGATGTGCTCGTGGCGGATCGGGATGGAGGCGTGGGAACGGGAGCACTTTGTCCGCGTGGTCCGGGCGGCGGTGGAGCGGGCCGCCGCCCTGATGCCGGCCCGCAGCGCCTGAACGCGGCCGCCACGCCGGCCGGATCAGACCGGAAGAGACATGAGCGAGCAACACCCCACATCACCCCCACCCGACGCCACGATCGTCGTCACCACCCGCAACCGCAAGGACGAGTTGGGACGGACGCTGGAATCGTGCCTCTCGCAGCAGGGGAACATCGAGGTGCTCGTCATCGACGACGCCTCGGACGACGGCACGAGCACGCTGGTGCGGGAGCAGTTCCCCGGCGTGCGGCTGGAGCGCAACGAGACCTCACGCGGGCTGATCGCGGCACGAAACCAGGCGGCGGCGCTGGCGCGGGGGCGGATCATCTTCTCGATCGACGACGACGCGGTCTACACCTCCACGGACACCGTCCAGCGCGTGCTCGCCGAGTTCGATCACCCGCGGGTTGGCGCTGTGGCGATACCGCACATCCACGTCACCGACTCGCCCACCGTGTGGACGGTCGCCCCCGACGACCGGCGGATCTACGCGTGCGCAAACTACGGCGGCACGGCCCATGCCGTGCGGCGCGACCTGTTTCTGGCGCTGGGGGGATATCACGCGGAGTTCGTGCGCCAGGGGGAGGAGTCGGACCTGTGCCTGCGGCTGATGAACGCGGGGTACATCGTCCGCCTCGGGCTGACCCCGCCGATCCACCACTTCCCGTCGAAGATCCGCAACCTCAAGCGGCAGTACTACTTCGGGACGCGCAACTCGCTGCTGTACGTGTGGATCAACGTGCCCATGCCGCTCATGCCGCTGCACGCGGCCAAGATGACGCTGGGCTGGCTCGTGAACGCCGTGCGCCTGCGATCGCCCGGGGCCGTGCTCACGGGCCTGGCGGCAGGGTACGTGTCGATGGCCCGGTACGCGCGTCTGCGCAAGCCGGTGCGGCAGCGCGTGTACCTCGCGGCCCTGCGGTTGTCGCGTGCGAAAGCGGTCCCGCTGGATGACCTGTTGCCGGACCTCCCCGAACCGCTGCCGCTGCCAGACGGAGGGCACGCTTCGTGAACGGGTTGCTCGTCGGCAAGCGCATCCTCGTCACCGGGGGGGCGGGCTTCGTCGGTCGGCAGGTCTGCCGCGTTCTGTGCGAGCGCGGCGTTGCGGAGGAGGACATCTTCGTGCCACGCCGGGCCCACTACGACCTAGCGACGGAAGCCGACGCGGCGCGCGTCTACCGCGATGCCCGCCGGATCATGGACGGGCCGATCGACGTTGTGATCCACCTTGCCGCGGAGGTCGGCGGCATCGGCGCCAACCGCAAGAGCCCGGGGCGGTTCTTCTTCGCCAACATGGCCATGGCGCTGCACCTGATCGAGCTGGCGCGCCGGGACGGGCTCGTCGAGCGCGGCGGGAAGTTCGTGCAGGTCGGAACGATCTGCGCGTACCCGAAGTTCACCCCCGTCCCCTTCAAGGAGGAGGACCTCTGGAACGG
>CALAFV010000449.1 GCA_937891445.1 uncultured Phycisphaerales bacterium
AAGCCCGCCAACTGAAGATCGATCTTCCCCCCGCCGATGCCCTGCATCGGCGGCTTTGCTTTGGTCACAACCCGCGCGGTCCGCCACCCAAGCCGCCGCCCGCTCGATACGCTGTGCCGCCACATGGCCGCCCGCCGCGACAACTCGGGTTCGAAGACCGTGCGCCAATCCCCCCGCGGTCGCGCCGCGGGGCGCTCGCCGGGGCTCGCGGCGGGATCGCGCTACTGGTTCGCATCCTCGCGCCCGCTGCACATCCTCGCGTTCCTGGCGCCGCTGATCGTCCTGTACGAGATCGGCTCGGCGCGGTACCTCAATCACGAGGGGGCGCGACAGTCCATCCTCGCGGCCAAACTCCTGGGCGACTTCTTCGAACTCTTCGGCGCCGTCGGCCTGTTCCTCCCCGGCGTGGCGCTGGTGACGGTGCTGCTGGTGTGGCACATCCTCACGGGCGACCAGTGGCGCATTCGCCCCGCCGTGCCCGCCGGGATGCTCGCCGAGAGCGTCGCGTGGACGCTGCCGCTGCTGGTCCTGGGCGTGGTCCACAGCCGCGCGGCGGAGCGCCTGGCACAAGCCGCCCTCGCCGGAGCGCGCGACCTCGCCGCGCTGCCGTGGCAGGCAAGACTGACCATCTCCATCGGCGCGGGCCTCTACGAGGAAATGCTCTTCCGCATGGTCCTCATCGCGCTCCTGCACCTGCTGCTGGCCGACATGCTGCGCATCCGCAACGGAACCGCGGCGACGCTGGCCGTCCTGGGCGCGGCTGTCGCCTTCGCCTTCTACCACAACACCACGCTCGCCACCGGCGGGCTCGATTGGCCGAAACTCATCTTCCTCACCGCCGCCGGCGCGTACCTCGGCACGCTCTACATCGTCCGCGGGTTCGGCATCGCGGCCGGCACCCACGCGGTGTACGACGTGCTCGTGCTGGTGCTGCTCTCCCCGGCGTCGGCGCGATGAGCGAGGGTTCAGCGCGGGAGGCGGCTACTCGTCGTCGTCCCCCAGCCCCTCCAGTTCATCCTTCCACAACTGCTGGATGGTCTCGAGGATCCGCTCGTTGACCGGGTGCCCCGGCTCCTCCTGGAACCCCGGCAGCGCCTCGACCATCTTGCGCAGATCCACGAAGCGGACCGAATACGGATCGACCCCGGGGTGCCGGTCCGCAAGTTCCTCGGCGATCCGCTGGACCTCAAGCCATCCGAAGGTCTTGCCGGCGGGCATCGGGCTCATCCCTCCATCGACCGAGCCGCCGCACACCGCGGCGGCCGCACGGACCTAGTGCGGCACTTCCTTCACGGCGTTGCGGTTCCACGCGGGGACCCGCACCGTGATCGTCCCCTCCTTGATGATCTCGCACTGGCACGACAGACGGCTGTTGCGCTGGAGCCCCGGCGCCTCCTCCACGCGGTCCTCCTCGGCCTCGGTCGGCTCGGAGAGGCAGTCGGCCCCGCCCTCGACGTAGATGTGGCACGTCGAGCACGCGCACACCCCGCCGCAGGCGTGCTCCACGTTGATCCCGTTCCCCAGGGCGACCTCGAGCAGGTTCTGCCCCTTGGCCGCCCGGACCTCCCGCCGCGGCTCGGACGACCCGGTAAGCCCCTCCGGATCTTCCATATGGAAGATGACGGGGATGGTCGCGGTGGCGGGGTCGATGGGGCGGACGTGCATGCCGAGACTCCTGTTGAGACCAAGACTCATTCAATGTTAGCGCCGCGGCCGATGACCGGTGGGTTGGCCCCGCCCCGTCGCCCCGATCGAACGCCCAACCCGCCCCCCCCCACCTAGAGTTTCCGTCCATGCGTGCCCCCGCCCACACCGCCGCAGAGACCGACGATCCCGCCTCGCCGGACGGCATCGAACTGTCGGTTGTCGCCCCGGCCCACAACGAGGAGGAGAACGCCGCCCCGCTCGTCGAAGAGTTGGGTCGCGCACTCGAGCCCCTCGGGATCCCCTTCGAGGTCATCATCGTCGACGATGGCTCGACCGATGGCACCCGCCGCGTCGTCGCCTCGCTGATGGCCGACCGCCCGTGGCTGCGATGCATCGGCATGACCCGGACGCCGCCGGGGCGGGGCAACGGCCAGTCCGCGGCGTTCCACGCCGGCTTCCGCGCCGCCCGCGGGCGTCTGATCGCCACGCTCGACGCAGACTTGCAGAACGACCCGGCCGACATCCCCGCGATGCTCGACCTGATGCGGAGCCGCCGCGCCGACATGGTGCAGGGGGACCGCTCCCACGCCCGGCGCGACAACGTCGTCCGGCGCGTCGGATCGATCGTCGGGCGCCTGTTCCGGCGCTGGCTGCTGGGAGACACCATCCGCGACACCGGGTGCTCGCTGCGAGTCATGCGGCGGGAGATCGCGCTGGCGCTGCCGCTGGAGTTCCGCGGCATGCACCGGTTCATCCCGGTTACGGCGCGGCACCTGGGGTACACCGTCGTCGAGATGCCCGTCAACCACCGCCCGCGCACCGCGGGCGTGACCAAGTACGGCCTGGGCATCACCAAGCGGGCGATCCCGGGCCTGATCGACCTGTTCGCCGTTCGCTACATGCGTTCGCGGCGGCGTCCGG
>CALAFV010000450.1 GCA_937891445.1 uncultured Phycisphaerales bacterium
TCAAGATCGGCCGCCGCGACATGGTCTCGCCCCGCGGCGAGCGCCTGCGCCCGCCCAAGCCGCTGAAGGAACCGCTCCTGTGGCGTCTTTACGCGAAGGAACTCCCCACGGTGCCGCCCCCCGAGCCGGGCGTGCACGACGATCCCGTCCGCGAGTACCGCGCCGCGACCAACAACTACGCCCAGAAGCGTGCGGCGTTCATCGCCACCCGCACGCAACTTGAGGAAGCCTTCGCCGCCTACGCCCGCCAGAAGGAAATCCGCGGCGTGCTCACTCCCGGCGGCAAACTCAAGCCCGACGCCCTCGCCCGGCGCATCGACACGATCGACACATCACTTCCCATCGGCCAGACCGTTGCCGAGCGAGGCGCCGCGCACCTCGCCGCATGGGCCGCGGCCAGCGCCGCCCGCGAGCGCCTCCGGATCGCGTTCAACGCCAAGCCCTTCCCCGAGGCCGGCCTGGCCATCATCCCCGGCGTGCTCAGCGTCGCCTGGCCCGACTTCGGCGTCTCCTTCTCCCGCAACGTCCCCGTGCTCGATCTGATCGGCCGCGCCCTGCCCGTGACGCTGCTGCTCAACCTCATCGCGTTCCCGATCATCTACCTCGTCGCGGTCCCCTCCGGCATGCTCGCCGCGACGCGCCAGGGTTCCCTCATCGACACGCTCTCGGGATCGCTCTACGTCGCCCTCTGGTCGGTCCCGACGGTGTGGGCCGGCGTGCTGGCGATCGGCTTCCTGGCCAGCAAGCAGTACCTCGGTCTCTTCCCGGTCGTCGGCCTGCACGACACCCACGCCGCGACCTTCACGTTCCTCCCCGGCACCGACGAGTCGGGCGTCTGGCACCGCGGCTACCTCCTCGACACGCTCTGGCACCTCTGCCTGCCGGTCGCGTGCCTGGTCTACACCGGCTTCGCCGTCCTCAGCAAGCAGACCCGCGCCGCGATGCTCGACAACTTCAACGCCGACTACGTCCGCACCGCCAAGGCCAAGGGCGTCGCCGGCAAGGACATCGTCCTCCGCCACGTCTTCCGCAACTCCCTCCTTCCGGTCATCACCATGTTCGCCACGATCTTCCCGGCCATGCTCGCCGGGTCGGTCGTCATCGAGAAGATCTTCACAATCCCCGGGATGGGCAACCTCATCCTCGACGGGATCCACCTGCGCGATCGCGAACTCGTGCTCGCCAACGCGCTCATGATCGGCACCGTCAACCTCCTGGCCCTGCTGCTGGCGGACATCCTGTACGCCGTGGCCGACCCGCGGATCACCTACGACTGATGGCACAAGCCGGCAACACCCAACCTGTCCGCACCGCCCCCGAGTCCATCAGCGGCGTCGCCCTCATGCAGGGCTACGGCGTCCGCGAGGCCAAGGGCTTCTGGGCCGACGCCTGGTCCCAGGTCCTCGCCCGCCCGCGCGCCGTCGCAGGGTTGATCTGGATCGGGATCGTCCTCTTCTTCGCGATCACGGCTCCATTCATCGCCAGCGGCCACCCGCTCCTGCTGGACCACATCAAGGACGGCGCCATCGTCCGCACGACGTCCCCGCTGTGGCAGCACCTCACCGCCACCGACATCCTCCTGCCCATCGCGGCGGTCGCCGGCCTGGCGTGGCTCGCCTGGCCTATGGCCATGCCCCACTCCAGGCGTCTGACCGTCTTCCTGCTGGCCCTGCTCCAGGGTGGGCTGATCATCGTCACCTGCAACATCGTCGGCGCCGAGTTCCGCTACCCCCACGTCCCCGACTGGATGCGCTCTCTCCAGCAGCGCAGCGGCTTCATCCCGGTCACCGCCGGGATCATCGCGGGCGTCTACGCGCTCATCTTCATCGCCGCGTCGGCCTTCGACCGCCGCGCCCCGCGCATCGCCGTCCCCGTGCTGGTCAGCCTGACCTGCTGGGCCGTCATCACCGGCTTCGGCGGCCTCGGTGTCAACCGCTGGGACCCGCCGCTGCACACCTTCAACTACCGCCAGGCCGAGGCCCGCGGCGAGGTCCGCGCGGTCTACACGCTCATCCCGTTCTCCCCGAACCAGCGCAGCACCCAACTCGACCTGCTCCCCCCCGGCATGACGCTCAAGAAGGGCCTCGGCGAGGACGCCGACACCGTCGCCGGTGACCCGACCTTCTTCCTGGGCACCGACTCCCTCGGCCAGGACGTGCTGAGCCAGATGCTCCACGCCTGCCGGCTGTCGATCTCCATCGGCCTGGTCTCCACCGGCATCGCCGTCTGCATCGGCGTCACCATCGGCGCGCTCATGGGCTACTTCGGTGGGTGGGTGGACCTCGTGCTCTTCCGGGTGGTCGAGGTCTTCATGGCCATCCCGGTCCTCTTCCTGCTCATCGTGGCCGCCGCGGTGCTCCCGCGGAACACCTACGTGATGATGGCCATCATCGGCTGCGTGACATGGACCGGCGCGGCCCGCTTCATCCGCGCCGAGTTCCTCAAACTCCGCGGCCAGGATTTCGTGCAGTCCGCCAAGGCCGTCGGCCTGCCGCTGCGCTCGATCCTCTTCCGTCACATGCTTCCCAACGGCGTCACCCCGGTGCTCGTCGACGCCTCTTTCGCCATCGCCGCCGCGATCCTCGCCGAGGCCACGCTCAGCTTCCTGGGCCTGGGCCCCGTGGACCAGGCCAGTTGGGGCCGCCTGCTCTCCGACGCGCAGGGGCACACGGGCTACTTCGTCTGGTGGCTGGCGATCTTCCCCGGCCTGGCGATCTTCCTGACCGTGCTGAGTTACAACCTCGTGGGCGAAGCCCTCCGCGACGCGATCGACCCCAAACTCAAGAAGGCCCGCGTCTAGCGCGGCTGATCAACGCATGACGACCGCCCCGCTCCAGACCCCCGTTGCGCCCCAGCCGGCCGGCCGCAAACTCCATCGTCCCCTCGACGAGAACGCGCCCCTGCTGCGCGTCAGCGACCTGGCCGTCTCCTTCGACAACGGCTCCGGCCCGCGCATCCAGGCCGTGGACGGCGTGCGCCTCAGCATCTACCCGCGCCAGACCCTCGCCGTCGTCGGCGAGTCCGGCTGCGGCAAGAGCGTGACCGCCATGTCCACGCTCCACCTCATCCCGCGCCCCCCAGGCCGCTTCGACCGCGGCGAGATCGTCTTCCAGACCGACGACGGCCCGGCGGATCTCCTCAAGATGTCCGAGCGGGAGATCCGGCGCATCCGCGGCAACGAGATCGCCATGATCTTCCAGGAGCCGATGACCTCGCTGAACCCCGTGTTCACCATC
>CALAFV010000451.1 GCA_937891445.1 uncultured Phycisphaerales bacterium
TCTCGAAGCGCTGATTCTCGAACTGCTGGACGATCTCCTTGGTCAGGTAGCCGCCCGCGACCGCCATCCCTGCCGCGCCCGCCGCCGCCTTGGGCAGGGAGTTGACGATGCCG
Organism: uncultured Phycisphaerales bacterium; assembly: GCA_937891445.1. GTDB lineage: Bacteria > Planctomycetota > Phycisphaerae > Phycisphaerales > UBA1924 > CALAFV01. The sequence goes on from CALAFV010000451.1 coordinate 114, forward strand.
CGCGCGAGCCCCTGCTCGGCGATGTTGCCGCCGACAGTGCGCACCCGGTTCGCGATGTTCATCTTGCGGATGTCCGAGGCGCTGGCCGCGCCGACGAAGCGTCCGGTGTTCGGGTCCACCCGCATCCAGTTGCCTGCGCTGCCCTGGCGCAGTGGCGGGGTAGGCATCTCGGAGGCCCAGGTGCCGATCTTCTCGGACATCGTCGCGCCGACGTCGCGGCGCAGGCGGCGCATCGAGTAGCCCTTGCGCGCCATGATGGTGTCCCAGTTCGAGACCTCGTCCTCATCCTCTTCCGCGTCGTGGAAGCCGAGCACGGGGTCGGTGTCCGGACCCACCGGACCGGGCCCGCGAGAGGGCCTGGGGGCGACCGAGGGGGGCTTGCGTCCACCACGCCCGCCAGCGCCACCCTCGGCCTTCTCCGGGCGCGCAGGGACCTCGTGGGAGGGCGGAGCCATGACTGGGGGCGCGGAGACGCGCCCGTCGGGGGAGATCGTCGAGCCGAAGGCGATGCCCGTGCCGACCTGGGCGCGCATGAGCATCTCGTTGCTGTTGCGGATCTCGCGCTGCATCTCGATGATCGCCTTCTCGATCGCCGAGTTCGACCGGACCATGGTCTCCATGCCCTTGGTCATCCGGATCATGAGGCGGTTCGGCTTGGCGGCGGCACCGACCGTCTCGACAGCCTCCGCGACGGTCTCGCTCATCTCACCAGTCCTCCAGTCCGCTCGACCCGAACTCGTCTACCTGCCCCGCAGGCAGGTCGTCGAGACCCATCGTGCCTTCCTGCTCGGCGAGGAGGCGCTCCAGCATCTGCGCGGCAGCCTCGGGGTCGACGTCGTCCGAGAACTCGAAGGTGCCGCCCTCGTCGAGGTCCTCCTCGACGACGTCCTCCACCGTGCGAGAGAGCATCTCGGGGAAGACCTTCGGCATCATCCGGATGTCCGAGGCGACCATCGCCAGGCGCAGCGCTCGGTCCTCGGCCCGCCAGCGCTCCCGGGCCTCCAGGAACATCATGATCTCCAGGGCGCGCTCCTGGACGCGCGAGAGTGAAGCCCCGGTCAGGAGCCCCCTGCGGTTCGCTAGACGGATCTGGGCTTCCACCCATGGGTCGATCGCGTCTAGCGTGACGCTTCCCCCAGGGCCACCAGCGCCTTCTCCACTCGGGATTCGAGCATGAGGAACCGGTCGTAGATGGCGTCGATGATCGGTGGGTACCAGGAGCGCTGCACGTAGCGGAAGCGCGTCGCGACATCGGATTCCTCCCTGGTCAGTGGTATCGGCATCTCCTCGCCGTCCACCGAGACCACGCAGGCTGCCACGATCGCCGCCGCGTAGGCCCTAGCCTCGGCCAGGGAGTCGCGGTACGGCTTGAGGAGCAGTCCGATCTCCAGGAACTTGTCCGTCGTCAGGGTGCGGATCCGGAAGGTGTGTCCGAGGTACTCGAACTCGTCCTCCACGCGCCCCAGGTAGAGCAGGCCCTTGAAGTCTTCTCGGTGGGCGTCGTCGAACTTGACCGGTGCTGCTGCGGCCGGGCCGCTCTCCTCGTCGGGGTGTGACTCCTCGACCGCCTTGGGGGCGGGAGGGTCGGGGGTGGGGGTGACGTCGATCGCGTCGCCGGGCGTCTGCTCGAATGCCGCGTCAGCGGGCCAGTCGCCCTCCTGCACAGGCATGTGTCCTCACTTCCTGCCCCGGAGGGGCTCGGGTTACTTGATCGCGGTGCGGTGGGTATACATCATCTGGATCGTGCGCGGCACGGTCATCGACGAGATCTCGACGCGCTCGGTGTCGTCGATGTTCGTGATGACGCAGTTGTGGTAGTTCCACCCGCGCGCCTTGCCTGTGGGAGGGCGGATGATGATCTGGCACGTGATCGCGGTCGGGTCGGCAGCGATGGCCTCCCAGACCTCCACGATGTCGTTCGTGCCCGCCAGTCCGGCCAACTGCTGCCAGACGGGCGCGTTCCACAGTTCGCGGATGGTCAGGGACAGCGTGCCGCCCGAGACGGCGCGCGGGGTGGCGATCTCCACGGGGTGACGCGAGCCGAGCGGGTGCACGGCCTGAGCCTGGGCGATCGGCGCGACGCCGGAGTCGGCGAACGAGTCCAGGAAGGCGATCGCCTTGCCCCGGTAGGAGATCGTCGAGAACGCGCTACCGGCGACCCTCGTCTTGGTCTGGGTCACGAGATCTTCTCCTCACGGACAGGGTGGGCAGGGGTGCTCGTCAGGGCCATCACGCGACCGCCTCGACGGAGCCCGTCTCGGTGTTCACCGAGAAGACGACGACGACGTAGTTGAGCGGATAGGCAGGGCGGTAGCGGAACTTGACCTCGATGACCGAGGGGTCGCCGGGGCGCTGGCGCACCCGGATGTCGTCGTAGCCGACGATGACCGACAGGTCCTGGGCCTGGTTGAGCGTGCCGTCGATGACGCCCTGGACGTACTCCAGGGTCGACTCGTCGATCCACGAGCCGATCATGCCCGTGGACTCCAGGGACGTGTGGACCAACTGCACGAGTGCGTCACGGGCTCGGGTGATCGAGATCTCGCGGGTGAGCGTGTTCGTCGAGTCGGTCGACTTGCCGTGGCGCACGACCAGCGCGCGCGAGGTGTTCGGTTCGGTGACCGCGACGCCGAGGGCCGACCAGGCGTTCTTGGTCGCCCTGGTCATCCCAGCGAGCACGTCGGCCGCGATGCCCGAGAAGCCCCGGATGGTCTTGCGCGTCAGGGGCTCCTGGACGCCCAGGCTCGCCATGCGCCCGGCGTAGGCCGCCGCGAGGTAGTAGCCGGAGACCTCGATGGTGCGGTTGGCCTGCCCGACGTAGTAGAGCATCCGGTTCGGGTAGGCGTGCATGATCCGCTTCGAGGGGTACTGCTGCACGAGTTCGCCGGGGTCGGCCGCGTCACCGGCGTCGGTGCCGACGATGCCGATGCGGTTCACGCCGAGGGCGACCTGCGCCTCGATGAAGGTGAGCAGACCCTGGCCGACCGACTCGGTCGAGGTGGTGATCCCGACCGGCAGCGGCACGACGATGTTGACGTCCTCGGCCGCCGCGCGAC
>CALAFV010000452.1 GCA_937891445.1 uncultured Phycisphaerales bacterium
CGCCACCACCCGGCCCGCCGTCGCGACGCCGGCGGCGGCGACGACGACGGCGACGGCCCTCGGGGCCGGCGCTGCCGGGCTGCGCTGCGCCCGGTCCTTCGGATGAACCTGACGCGGGCTCGCTCATCGACGGGTCGGTACGCTGCGGGGCTCCATCGTCGGCCCGATCATCGACCGGCGCGGCGGGCGGACGCGACGTCGGTGGGGGCGCCGGGCGCGGGCGCTCGCGATCGCGACGGTCGCCGCCGCTCCCGTCGGGCCGGTTTGGGGCCCCGCCCGATCCCGGACGCTCGCGGCGTTCCTGCGATCGCCCGCCGCCGTCCCGCCCGCTCCGTTCGGACCCCTGTTCCGACCCGCGTCGCCCCTCGCGCTGCGGGCGTTCGCCGCCCTGGCCCTGTGTCGGCGGCTGCGAACCCGGGGGGCCGGGGGGACCGAGCACCGTCAGTTCCTCGACCGGGACGGCGATGTCGGCGCCGTTGTGGTCGAGGCGAACGAGGACCAGTTGCGTGAGGATCTGGCCGTCGATGACGACCCCCGTCCCCTCGGACGTCTCGACGCGCCACTTCTTGCGGGGCAGGCGCTTGGCGAGTTCCGTGTAGGTCTGGTCCTCGTAGCGGAGGCAGCACATCAGCCGCCCGCAGCGGCCGCTGATCTTCAGCGGGTCGAGCGTGGCCTTCTGGACCTTGGCGGACTTCATGCTGACCGGCTTGAGGACCTTGAGGAACTGCTTGCAGCAGCAGTGCTGGCCGCACTTCTCGTAGTCGGCGGTGATGCGGGCCTCGTCGCGGGCGCCGATCTGGCGGAGTTCGATCCGCGTGTGGAGTTGGCCGGCCAGACGCGAGACCAGGTCGCGGAAGTCCACCCGCTCCTCGCTGGTGAAGTAGAACGTGACCCGCTCCCGCCCGAGGATCGGCTCGGCCTCGACGATCTTCATGGGCAGGCCGAGGTCCCCGGCGATCTGCCGGGCCATGTTCAGCATGTCCTTCTTCATGCCGTCCAGGCGGGCCTGCTCGTTCAGGTCCTCGGGGGTGGCGACGCGGAGCACCTTGCCCTGGTTGAAGAACGGGTAGTCCTTGCCGCCGGAGTTCTCGATGTACTCGAGCATCTCCTTGCGGGTGATGCTCTTGGAGCACCCCGCGTTGGGGCAGGTGCTGGTGAGCATCTCGCCGATCTCGGTGCCGCGATGGGTGCGGACGACGAGTTTGGACCCGCACCCGGGCTTGGCCTGCCCGTCGTAGGGGAACTCGCCGATCATCCGGAGCACGCCGAAGCGGACGACGATGGACGTCGGCGGCTTGAGGGACTCGTAGAGTTTCCGGTCTTCCTCGAGGTCGGCCTCGAACTGCGGGAGGGGGAGGATGGGCATAGGTTGAAACGGCCACCGGGGGGGCGTGGCCGCGCGAAGGAACAACGCTGTCGGACCTGCCGCGTGGCCGATGCCGGCGCGCTCTGGTCGCGCGGCGAGGGTCAGGGCGGATCCGGTGTGTCGCTGGGGGTGTTTCTCAGTCCGCCGGACCGCCCAGCACGGCCGACGGCTCCAAACGCGGAGACCCTCCCCCGGCCAGTCCCCCACTCAACCCCCGTGTGTGGACGCCAGTGTAGCGGTTACTTCCTCCCGCTGCCGCCCCCGCCCCGGGCGCTCTCGAAGAGGCTGGGGAGGACCTCACGGCCGATGAACTCCAGGCGCGTGCGGTTGCGGACCTGGTAGAGGAAGAGTTCCTCGCCGCGGCCGTCGAGGATCGCGAGGACGTCCTCGTTGCCGCCGTTGAAGGTGAGGATGGTGTACTGCTCGGACTGGCTGACCAGGTCGGCCCGGGCCTGGGACTCAGGGGTCCCCAGCCGCCCGGCCTGGACGATGATCAGCGCCAGGATGATGGCGGCGCTGGCCCACAGGGCGGCGTTGCCGCGGCCGGTCTGGGTGGTGGTCTGCATCGGGAGGCTCCGTTCGGAGGTCGCGGGAGGAAGGGGGGAGGGGGAGGGGAGGTCAGCGGCCGCGCTGCTGGGTCTGGGCGTCGGTCGCGAGGTTGCGGTAGCCGATCCCCTCGAAGCGGTTGGAGTTGCGGTTCCAGCGCAGGGCGAGGAGTTCCTGGTTCACCGAGTCGAGGATGTAGACGGCGTGGGTCGTCTCGCCCTGGACGGCGCCGGAGACCATCGTGTAACTCCCGCGGGCGCGGGTGGGCTGGTGCGTCCCGGCGACGGCCCTGCCGCCGGCCCGGGTGCCGGCGATGGTCACCACGGCCAGAACGGCCAAGAGGGCTGCGTTGAGGCCGATGAGGCGGTTATTGGGGGACGTGCGGGCGTGCATCGTCTGGTCTCCAGCGCGTGCGACGGGAGTGTTGTCACGCGGCTGAGAGGGGGATGAAGGGGGGTCAGTCCTGGTGGCCGCGCTTGCTGGGGATCCCGTTGGCCCCGACGATCAGGATCAGCAGCCCGATCCCGACCGCCGTCGCGGTGGCATTCGACGGGGCGTGCAGGGGCGGATTGGGGGTCGGGGGCTGAAGCCCGCCCTGACCGTCCTGCCCGTCCTGGGCCGCGGCGGGCGCGGCCGCGACGAGCGCGGCGGACCCGGCAGCAGCGGCCGCCAGCAGCAGCCGCAGGGCGGGGAAGCGGGAACGCGAACGCTGCGAACGAAGTCGGCTCATCGGAGCGATCCTACGGGACGGCGCCACCCCTGTAAAGACGCCCGTCCGGGCCGCGGTCACATGAGGCAGGCGGGTTGGGGAGAGCCCCAGCCCGTACGGCCCCGCGCGGCGAGGGGTTCCCCCCCTCCCCCCCACCCCCTCGCGCCTCCCACTGTCACGGGGAGCCGGTGGTGGTGAGGAGGCGGTGGTGCGTCTGCTCGAACGCCCCGCCGAGGCGGTCGAAGTCGCGGGCGCTGAGGTAGACGGTCCCCCAGCGGCTGCTGCGCTGGCGCATCGCGCGGGCGTAGGCGGCGACCTCGACCGTGCGAAGGGCGTACCAGCGGCGGTTCCACTCGAAGACCTCGCCGAAGAGGCCGTCGGCGGGTTGCGACGGGCACCAGTAGACGAAGACAAAGACCCCCACGGCGCCGCCCCAGACGCGCTCCCAGTGCTGGAGGGAGCGGACGTCGTCCTCCGTCACCCAGGACTGGAGCCCGGAGATCCGTCCCCCCGGGCCGGCGCGGCGGCCCTTGACATCGACGAGCAGGCTCGAGCCTCCGCCCAGTTGCACGGCAAGGTCGAAGGACTTCAGCGCGCCGTCGCCGGCGAGCCCCGCCTCGCGAGGGGCGAGGGTCCGCCGCGCTTCGTTGACGACGACATAGGGGATGCGGCGGCTGCGGAGGTAGGCCTCGAAGGCCCGCTCGTAGTGGCGCCCCTGCTCCCGCATAGAGAGCATGGTACGGACTCCGGCGCGGGCCGCAAGGGGAGACGCGGCGACTGCGAGGCGCTGCGTGGCGCCAGCCGCTAGCGCCCCGGGGCCAGGCCGCCGCTGACACGCGAGCATCGCCATCTCAGGCTCATGATCCATCCCAATGTAGTGCTGCGTACTCGGCGACTGTCGGCGCTAATCCCGTCTCGCAGCCGCTTCGATCTTCTGGCAGCACTTGCCCTAGTGCAGCAAGCAGGTACCGCTCGGCCGGAATCGGCACTGCCCGATCCATCGAGCCCATGCGATGAACCTGGACGGAGAAGGCACTGTCCGGCGTCACACTTAAGCGCAAGTGACGCCAGAATCTACGATCTTTCCTCTGGATCACGGATCGCCAATAGATCAATGATCCGCCGCGTTCTGTATCTCACCCACACGCTGATCCATGTGAATGAGCATCCTCTTGGTTACCAAGATCGGACGCGTCTTGCATCATTCCTCGATCCGCACGGGCACCCACTTCGCCTCGGCTCCTTGCTCCGCCAGAAACTTCCAAAATCGCCGGGATATAACAAGTCCGCTCCCCCACTCCAGGAGCTGGGCAGCATCCCACTCCTGCGGCATAAATCTGACCAGATCCGCACGCCGATACCGCAGTTCCGGCCACGAATACAGCCCTTCGACAATGTGCACGCCGTCTTGCAACTTGCGAGCCTGCCGCTCCTTCTCGTTCAGAGGCGTCCCATCCTTATGGCGCAAGTCAACGGACGGAGCCAGCGGCGGCATCCAGACGTCAGCCGTCAACTCCCACCATCTCTCTCCGTGCTTCCTTTCGTCCCAAGGAAGCGTCGGCAGGTTTGTTGTCGGCGCGTCTCTCACCACAACAAGTGGCTTGAATGCGACGTGCACAAATCCCGCATCCTCGATCGCGCGTCGAATCCGGTCGGGCACGAGATGGCCGCTCCCACAGAATCCAAGGACGAGCTCTTTCGGCGCCGGCAACGACTTGACATCGATTCGAATATATCCCAACGGATCGCGACCGTGGCTTAAGACATACTGGTTCTCAGTGCGCCCTTGATCCCCGACTTGCAGAAGCTCGCATGTGCTGAGATCCAACTCATCATACCGCCGCCACAAGGTCATGGGGAAATGCTTTTGCGGATCAAAGGTAGCATCACGCCTGTGAGGCACAAGGCCCGCGGCCCGCAGGCGTTCAAGCAGTTTTTCGAGCACCGGGGATCCTTCCGGCACACCGCGAACAGAGAATGTACTCCTACTCCGAGATTGTGTCGGACAGATCGCGCACAGCTCCGCAATGAGCCGCACGTCGTAATCCGACGGGTATAGCGGACCAATATGAACAAGTGTCTGCATAATCCAGTGCTTCTCACTGGCCCCAATAGTTGTTCTGGATCAGCCACCCGCGAGCAACACACCCGGCCTCCTGGAGCGTACGCAGAACCTCCGCGTACTCCGCGGAGTCATCCCGGAGCTTTGCGTGAAACGTCGTTGAAGATTCACCCGGAACGATGCGACGAAGGTGGGCAAACACCTCCTCTCCGATCTCGGCCTTGGACGCATGCACGACCATGAATCGCTTCATGACTTGGCTTACCACCCAAGGACTAAACTCACTGCACGTATATATGCTCGTATCGACATTCCCCACCTGGTCGATACTGGAGTCGGCGAGATCATTCGTACCGATCTTACCTGTAACAACTGGCCCAAGTGGCCCAAGAGGTCGTTTCAGCTCATCGCA
>CALAFV010000453.1 GCA_937891445.1 uncultured Phycisphaerales bacterium
CACGACGCGGTTCTTCTGGTGGGACGAGTCGTCTGTGGGCTTACGGCCCCACCCCGCTCACATCATCTCCACCACCATCGCCACCGAGTTCCCCCCGCCCAGGCACAGCGCCGCGACGCCGCGCTTCCCGCCCGTGCGCCGCAACTGGTGCAGCAGCGTCGTCAGCACGCGGGCGCCGCTGGCCCCGATCGGGTGCCCCAGCGCGATCCCGCCGCCGCAGATGTTCAGTTTGCTCTCCGGGATCCCCAGCGGCTTGATGTTGCTCAGCACCTGCGCCGCGAACGCCTCGTTGAGTTCGAACAGGTCGATGTCAGAGACCTTCAGCCCCGCCTTGTCCAGCGCCCCCGCGATCCCCGTCACCGGGGCGTAGAAGATCTCCTTGGGCGCCACGCCGCTGGTGTGGTACGACACGATCCGCGCCATCGGCTTGATGCCCAGTTCCCCCGCCCGCGCCAGGCTCGCGACCGCGACCGCCGCCGCCCCGTCGCTGATCTGGCTCGCGTTGCCGGCCGTGATCGTCTCGTGCCCCGGCACCGGCCGCAGTTTCGCCAGCGTCTCCGCCGTCGAGTCCCCGCGGATCCCCTCGTCCGCCTGCACGCCCGCGCCGGCGTTGTACTTCTTGTCCTTGATCTGCTCGGCGCTCAGCGGCACGATCTCGTCCTTGAACCACCCGTTCTTCGTCGCCTCCGCGGCGCGCTGGTGGCTCTGGGCGCTGAAACGGTCCTGCTCCGCGCGGCTGACCTCGTACCGCTTGGCGATGTAGTCCGCCCCGTTGGTCATCCCCCAGCACTCGAAGGCGCACCGCAGCCCGTCGTACTGCATGTGGTCCTCGAACGATGTCGGCCCGAACTTCACGCCCTCGCGAACGCGGGCGAAGTGCGGCGCCGCCGTCATGTTCTCGAAGCCGCCCGCGATCACCAGCGAGTTGTCCCCCGCCTTGATGCTCTGGGCCGCCTGCATCACCGCTTGGAGACCCGAGCCGCAGACCTTGTTGATCGTCACCGCGCTGGTCGTATCCGGAAGCCCCGCCTTCAGCGCCGCCTGCCGCGCCGGGTTCTGCCCCAGCCCGGCCTGGAGCACGCACCCCATGATCACCTCATCCACGCGCCCACCCGCCGCGGCCTCCTTCAGCGCCGGCACGCTGTCGAGCAGGCCCGCCACCGCATACGCGCCCAGTTCCGGCGCGGGAACCTTCGAGAGACCGCCGAAGAACTTGCCGATCGGGGTCCGCTTGGCGGCGAGAATGACGGGGGTGTTCGCGGCGTCGGGCATGGCATCAAACTCCTCGGACGTGCTCGGTTTACGGGGGAATCCCTCACTTTAGGCGGGGCTTGCCAGGCGGGAACGCGGCCGGACCGTTCCCCCGGGCAGATGCCGGCACTTGTGTGACCGTTGCCACGCAGGGGCGCGTGATCCTCGCGCACCACGACCTCCCCTATGCTGAACTGTGCGAGCGGATCATGTCGGTGAGGGACCTGTTCTCGTAGCGACCGCCGCCGCGGCCGCCCCTCCCCGTGGCCAGGCCGACAAGGCCTGGCTCGCGGCCGAGGTCATCGC
>CALAFV010000454.1 GCA_937891445.1 uncultured Phycisphaerales bacterium
CCGAGCCGTACTTGAACAGCCGCGCCTCGCGCACCCACAGGTCCATGATGCCGCCTTCGTTCACCAGGTCGTCGGTGACGCTCTGGATGAAGCAGGCGTGCGGCTGCGGGTGCGAGTACGCGTCCTTCGCCAGGCCGACCTTGCCGGTCTTGGGGTCCGGCACGTAGTGCCCCTGCGCCGGGCCGCTGAGCCCGTACGCCCAGTTCAGCCCGGTGTTGAACCACTGCGGCGAGTTGGGCGCCGCGTGCTGGTGCACCATCATGTACACCAGTTCGTCGTAGAACGCCTGCGCATCGCCGGGCGTGTCGAAGTACCCGTGCTTCTCGCCCCAGTGCTTCCAGCACCCCGCGAGCCGGTGGATGACCTGCCGCGCCGACTTCTCGCCCCCCAGCACCGGCTTGCCGTTCTCGTCGAGCAGAGGTTTGCCCGACTCATCGACCTGCGGCACGCCCGCGCGCCGGAAGTACTTGCTCACCATGATGTCCGTGGCGAGTTGCGACCACGACTCCGGCACCTCCGCGTCGTCCATCTGGAAGACGGTGGAGCCGTCGGGATTGGTGATCCGGCTGGACCGCTTCACCCACTTGACTGTGGCGAACGGGTCGGAGCCGGCGGTGGTGAACTTGCGGGTGATCTTCATCGAGCAACCCCCAGGCACTAGGCATCAGGCACTAGGCACCAGAAGACGTTTGGTTCAACGACTCAACACTCCGAATCAGTCCAGCCAGCACACGCCCGCACTCGTCGAGCTGACTCTGGATGGGCTCGCATTCGGCCGCTTCGACATACCCGAGCCGGATCGCGAACTGAATCTGCGTTTCCAGCTCGTACAGACATCCCCTCGCAACCCGCAGGAACCTCGCGTAGTCCTGCGTGGTGCCCCGCCCGTACCCCTCTGCGATGTTGCTCGCCAATGACACGGCGCCGCGGCGCAGTTGGCTGATGAGCCCGAACCGCTCGTGCGCCGGCATCGCTTCGGTAAGCCGGTACACCGCAAGCCCAAGCTCGAACGCCCGCTGCCATGCAACCAAGTCCCTGTACGACTGGATGCTCGCCAACCGCGGCCCTTCCAGTGCCCGTGCCCATTTCGAAGCACTAGTGCCTAGTGCCCAGTGCCTGGTGCCTCACCCTCAATCCACCCTCGGCAGCGTCAGCCCCGCCTGATCCTGGTACTTCCCACACTTGTCCGCGTACGACACCTCGCACACCTGGTCCGCCTTCAGGAACACCAGTTGCGCGATCCCCTCGTTGGCGTACACCTTCGCCGGCAGCGGCGTCGTGTTGCTGATCTCCAGCGTGATCTTGCCGCGCCACTCCGGCTCCAGCGGCGTCACGTTCACGATCAGCCCGCACCGCGCGTACGTGCTCTTGCCCACGCACAGCACCAGCACGTCGCGCGGGATCTCCAGCGTCTCCACCGTCTCGCACAGCGCGAACGAGTTCGGCGGGATGATCACGTGGTCGCACCCCCGCGACTCGCAGTCCACCTCCACGAACAGGTCGTCGTCGAACGCCTTGGGGTCCACCACCGTGATCCCCCCGCTCCGCGGCGTTGGCGTGAAGATCTTGAACCGCGTCCCCACACGGATATCGTACCCGTACGAAGACAGACCGTACGAAACTCGACCGGGTCGCTTGGCCGCCTCGGCAAACGGCTCGATCTTGATCAGTTCACGGATTTGGGCATCGCACAGAACGGGCACGGCACAGATCCTCCCGCCGCCCGCCCCCCAGGGGGGACGCGGCCGGCGCCTCAGGGGCCACGAAACCGGCTGGCGGCGGCGCTGACCGGGATTCCCACGTCCCGCCGGCCTCCCGTCAGAGCACGGAAAGCCGTTCCTCCGCCGCCCCGATGGCCGTCCAGCGGCCCCGAACTCCCATCGGGTCTACGAGCAGGATACCACTACAGATCGTGGGTTCCAAGTAGAAACTTCTCAAGGGGTGGTGTGTTTTGCGGTTGAGAACCTGTCGGCTGTCCGCTAAGTCCCGGCTGGTTGGCAAGTTAGGGAATCTTCACGGACGCCCCCAGATCTCGCCCGGCCGCCCTGAGCGGGTGGGGAACCTGTCGGCAGGGGATGTACTAGTACCGTTACCGTTGCGCTGGCCGGAGAAGTACAGCCG
>CALAFV010000455.1 GCA_937891445.1 uncultured Phycisphaerales bacterium
ATCCCAGCCCCACCCCGGCCGCTCCCGTCCCGCCCCCAACCCCGCCCGATCTACGATCCCTCCCATGACCACCTCGCCCGATCCCACGCCTACCCCCGACCGCCCCCGCCACTTCATCGAGGAGATCGTCGAGGCCGACAACGCCGCGCGCGCCTGGGGCGTCTGGACAGAAGCCGACATCAAGCCCGGCGGCGGCCAGGTCCCCGGCGCCCCCCGCGTCCACACCCGCTTCCCCCCCGAGCCCAACGGCTACCTCCACATCGGCCACGCCAAGAGCATCTGGCTCAACTACTCCCTCGCGCTGGCCCACAAGGGCAAGTTCAACCTCCGCTTCGACGACACCAACCCCGCCAAGGAAGAGCAGGAATACGTCGACGCCATCAAGCGCGACGTCCTCTGGCTCGGCGCCGACTGGAACGGCCCCTTCGGCGGCGGCCTCTACTTCGCCTCCGACTACTTCGAGCAGATGTACCTCTTCGCCGAGGAACTCATCAAGAAAGGCAAGGCCTACGTCTGCGACCTCACCCCCGAGCAGGTCGCCGAGTTCCGCGGCCCCCCCACGCGCCCCGGCCGCGAGAGCCCCTACCGCAACCGCCCCGTCGAGGAGAACCTCGACCTCTTCCGCCGCATGCGCGCCGGCGAGTTCCCCACCGGCGCCCGCACCCTCCGCGCCAAGATCGACATGGCGTCCCCCAACCTCAACCTCCGCGATCCCGTCCTCTACCGCATCCTCCACGAGCCCCACCACAACACCGGCGCCAAGTGGTGCATCTACCCCATGTACGACTGGGCCCACGGCATCGAGGACTCCATCGAGGGCATCACCCACTCCCTCTGCACCCTCGAGTTCGAGGCCCACCGCCCCCTCTACGACTGGCTCATCAACGCCATCAACGAGGGCCGCACCGACGACGGCTCCGGCCCCTGGGGCAGGAAGATCAACCACGCCCGCCAGATCGAGTTCTCCAAACTCCGCCCCACCTACACCGTCCTCTCCAAGCGCAACCTCCTCAAGATGGTCCAGGACGGCATCGTCCGCGGCTGGGACGACCCCCGCATGCCCACCCTCTCCGGCCTCCGCCGCCGCGGCTACACCCCGCGCTCCATCTGGAACCTCTGTGAGTCCGCCGGCGTCACCAAGTACGAAGGCTTCGTCGACATGACGCGCCTCGAGAACGCCATCCGCGACGACCTCAACCGCACCGCCCCCCGCCGCATGGCCGTCCTGAGCCCCCTCAAGGTCGTCATCGAAAACTACCCCGAAGGCCAGGTCGAAGAACTCGACGCCATCAACAACCCCGAGGACCCCGCCGCCGGCACGCGCAAGGTCCCCTTCTCCCGCACCCTCTACATCGAGCGCGACGACTTCATGGAGAACCCGCCGAAGAAGTTCTTCCGCCTCTCCCCCGGCGCCGAGGTCCGCCTCCGCTACGCCTACTTCATCAGGTGCACCGACGTCGTCAAAAACCCCGCCACCGGCGAGATCATCGAACTCCGCTGCACCTACGACCCCGCCACCCGCGGCGGCGACGCCCCCGACGGCCGCAAGGTCAAGGCCACCCTCCACTGGGTCTCCGCCCCTCACGCCATCACCGCCGAGGTTCGCCTCTTCGACCGCCTCTTCAAGGCCGAGGAGCCCGGCAAGGCCACCGGCGACTGGCTCGACGACCTCAACCCCGACTCCCTCAAGATCGTGGAAGGCCACCTCGAACCCAGCCTCGCCGACGTCAAGCCCGGCGACACCTTCCAGTTCGAGCGCCTCGGCTACTTCTGCGCCGACCCCGACACGCTCACCGCCGGCCGCCCCGTCTTCAACCGCACCGTCACCCTCAAGGACTCCTGGGCCAGGGCCGCCGCCCAGCAGTGAGCCGGCCCCGCCGCGGCACACGGGCCGACGACGGCGCGGTACGCTGCTCCCAATGCGCCAGACTCACCCCTGTGCCCCGCCCCCGCGCGCCGGCCGCGCCATGACCGGTCCCCCGCGCCCCACCTCCTGGGACACCGATTCCTTCCTCTGGCCCCGTACCAGCCCCCTCCGCCTGCCCCTGAGCCCCTTCCGCCGCCGCGCCCTCCCCCGCGCCCGCTGCCTCGCCCGCATCCCCCCCTTCGAGTTCGCCGCCGCCGACCTCTACAACCCCGCCTCCCCGCCCCCGCCCATCCGCGCCCTGGCCGCCGAGGTCCTCACCCGCCGCGCCGCCGTCGATCGCCCCTTCTTCATCGTCCCGCGCCCCACGCGCCCCCTCCGCCCCTGGATGCTCGCCACCGCCGCCCTCATCCTGACCGCCACGGTTGTGTGGCTCCCTTCCGGCGTCCTCCTCGCGCTGGCCATCCTCGCCGTCGCGCCCCTCATCATCACGCTCCCCCTCCGCTTCCGCGCACGCACCCGCCGCCTCCACCTGGCCCGCTGCCTCCGCGACCGCGCCTGCCCCGACTGCGGCTACAACCTCGCCGGCGCACCCGAAGGCCTCCCCGGCTCCCTCGCCGGCCCCCGCGCCTGCCCCGAATGCGGCGCCGCATGGCCCCTCGTCCCGCCCCCCGCCTGACCGCCGCGTCCTTGCACAAGCCTCCCCCCGCCGCCATCCTTCCATCCGTGCCCCAGGCCGCCAGACACCCCAAACCCACGCGCTACGCCCGCTGGGACCGCATCGACCAGGCCTGGGTCGGCGTCATCCCCGGCGTCAACATCCACTGGTGGCCCAACCTCCGCTGGCGCTACGACGTCCGCACCGCCCCCTTCGACGCCGCGACCGACAGCGACGCCGATCCAGCGCCCCTTGCCGCCGAATACGCTGCGCGCGTCGAAGCCTTCCGCAACCGCGTCGAGAACGCCGGAGTCGCTCCCGTGCCAGACTCACGCCGATTGCGGATTCTTCAAATCCTCCTGCCCGTCGCCCTCGCGGCCTGCATCCTCCTCGGGTACCTGTCCGCCGTCCTGAGCGGCCCCGTCCGTCTGGTGCCGGCCTTCCTCACCCTCTTCACCATCTTCTCCACGGCTGTCCTCACCGTCAGACTCCTGCTGCCGCATCATCCTTTAAGCCGCCTCATCGACGCCATCGACCACCGCCGCTGCCCCGACTGCGGCTACGACCTCACCGGCGCTCCCCCGGCGATCGACCCCACCCGCCTCGCCGGCGCCGACGTCGGCCCTCGCCTCTGCCCCGAGTGCGGCAGCCCCTGGCCCCTCCTTCCCCCACCCGCGACCTGCTCCATCGACACCCTGCCCCCCTCCCTCCGCCGCCCGATCCCCGCCCGCCCTCAGGCGTCGCAGACGCACCCCGCGCCGCAACCGCCGGTACCACCCACAACCGCATGACCCCCGGCACTCCAGGTCGGCCCGCGTCACCCACACCTGTGTCCGAGTGCCCCGCGCCCGCCCTCTGCCCCGAGTGCGGCGTCCCCGCCGCCACGCGCCGACCCCTGCCCCCGCCCCACTGGGCCCACTGGCGCGTCCTCATCCCACCCCTCGTCCGACTCCTCGCCCTCGCCGTCGCTATCGCCATCCTCACCCACCCGTGCGAGCCGAACAGCCTCGGCCCCCCCTTCGCCCATGGTGTCGACTCCCTCGGCGCCCCGCTGCCCGCCTCGAACCTCCGCACGCCCCCCGCCGGCGATGCGCTCACCCGCGAGTTGGTCGATGCCGCCGACCGAACCCGCGCCTACTACGGCAGCGGACAACTGCTGGCCGCCATCATGCCCCAGAACCCTCACTTCTGGACAACCCGCACCCGCGGCTGGCCCTTCCCCACCGTCACCCGCGCGTTCCATGGCCCCGGCGGCGCCGCTCCCGCCACTTTCGACTTCGACACAAGCAACCCCCTCGCGGCCGAGCCGTGGCCTCTGCTGCACACCAGCCTCTTCCACCGCACCTGGTCGCGTGGATTGAACGAGCGAGAGACGTTCTCGCTCAGCGCTCCAGGCTTCGTCCTCGCGCTCCTCGCCGCCGACACCCTCCGCCGCCTCCTCCGCGTCTGCATCGGCGCGCGCCGCGGCCGCCTGCGCCGGCCGCCGCTCATCGCCGCCATCGCGCTCCTCGCCCTCTGCTCCGCCGGCCTCCTCCTCCCCGTCCGCACCCAATCCGGCCGCTACCTCGCACCGGTCCCGGCCACGCCGCCGACCTGGGTTCCCCTGTCCCTCAGCGACGACGACCTGCGCTCCCTCCGCGGCCGCGACGACGCCGACGCGACCCTCCTCGCGGCCGTCTCCGCCGCGCTCCCCGACGTCCCCGACAGCGCCGAGATCGGCATCGGGCTCACGCGCCCCGTCACCTTGAGAAACCTCACTCGGACCTACGGACTTCCATCCGCCCCCACCTGGTACTACACGGCCACCACCCGCACCCACAACGCCCCCGCGCCGCCCTTCCCCGCCGTCCCCCTCCGCTGGCAGTTCTCGCCCGACATCCTGTTCATCGAGTTGCCCGCGCGCGCCGGCACCGTGACCCTCAAGGGCTTCGGCGTCTACATCGCCGACGCCACCGCCCTGCTCCTGGGCCTCTACCTCGCCTGCATCATCCCCGGTCCGGCCACCCGCCTGGCCGCACACCTCATCGCCCGCCGCCGCCACGCCCGCGGCCAGTGCGTCAACTGCGGCTACCACCTCGCGCCCACGCCGTGAACCTCGCCTCACCACGCCTGCCCAACAATCCCCGCGTGCCGACCCACCCCGACTTCACGATCCGCCGCGCCACCGTCGCCGACGTCCCCGCCGTCCTCCCGATGGTCGCCGCCATCGTCGCCCAGCACGAGGCCTGGGACCCCGACCGCTACGCCACCCTCCCCGACGTCCTCGACCGCTACGAGCGCTGGCTCCCCGCCCGCGCTCAGGACGACCGCGGCGTCTTCCTCGTCGCCCAAACCCCCGCCCCGCCCTCCGACCCACCCACTCTCGTGGGCTTCCTCGTCGCCACCATCGACCCCAACATCCCCATCTACACGCTGAAGGAATACGCCTTCATCCAGGACCTCTGGGTCGAGCCCGCCCACCGCCGCCGCGGCATCGCCCGCGCCCTGGTCCAGACCGCCATCACCCACCTCCGCGCCCAGGGCATCACCCAGATCCGCCTCGAAACCGCCGCCCCCAACGACCCCGCCCGCCGCCTCTTCGAATCCCTCGGCTTCCGCACCAGCACCATCGACATGCTCCTGTCCCTCTGACGTTGCTTCCCGGTCTCGTCGCGCTCTTCGTGCCCTTCGCACCGAACCCTGTCTGTCGCTTTGTTGCTTTGCTGGCTTGCCCCTTTGGCCATTTGCCCTTCCCCCATGCCCCCCTCCCCCATTGACCGCGGCATCGTCCTGATCACCGGCGCCTCCTCCGGCATCGGCGCCGACCTCGCCCGCCACATCGCCCCGCGCGCAGCCCGCCTCCTGCTGGCCGCCCGCCGCCTCGACCGCCTCGAGCAACTCCGCGCCGAACTGACCCCGCGCGCCCCGCAGACCCGCATCGACCTCTACAAGACCGACCTCGACAACCCCGCCGACCTCCGCCAACTCGCCGACGGCATCCTCCGCGACACCGACAACTACGGCCTCGACGTGCTGGTCAACAACGCCGGCTTCGGCCACGCCGACCTCTTCGAGCGCGCCCCCTGGGACCGCCTCGAATCCATGGTCCGCGTCAACGTCATCGCCCCCATGTACCTCATTCACCGCTTCCTCCCTCTGATGGTCTCGCGCCATCGCGGCGGCATCCTCAACATCTCCTCCGGCGGCGGCCGCGTCCCCATGGTCGGCTCCGCCACCTACTCCGCCACCAAGTACGCCATCCGCGGCCTCTCCGAAACCCTCATGCTCGAACTGGCCGGCGCCGGCGTCCGCGTCACCGAGTCCGCCCCCGGCCCCGTCGCCACCGAGTTCTCCCAGACCGCCGGCACCAAACACCTCCCCGGCCGTCCACCCGAGTTCGTGCGAATCACCAGCGACCGCTGCGCCCGCGAATCCATCGCCGCCTTCGACCGCGCCAAACCCGTCGTCTACCCCGGCCAGCCCTACCGCACACTCATGCGCCTCCTCTCGATCCTCCCCCGCCCCCTCATCCACCGCGGCCCCCGCCGCGCCGCCCTCCGCCTCCGCGCCCAGTACGAGGCGCCAACACCGTGAACGCTCTTCCCCTCCCCCTCCGCTCGCAGCCTCGTCGCCCCGAGCGCGGCACGCCGAACCCGCTGCCTCCTCCGCCGGCTTCCACCGGCTAAACTCCGGCCTTATGTCACTGATCGTCACCGGCACCATCGGCATCGACTCCGTCTACACCCCCCACGGCCACGCCGAGAAGGTCCTCGGCGGGTCGTGCACCTACTTCGCCGCCGCGGCGAGTTTCCACGCCCCCGTCCGCATCGTCGCGGCGGCCGGCGGGGACCTGCCGCAGGAGCACCGGGACGGCTTCAAGAAGTTCCCCGGCATCGGCACCACCGGGCTGG
>CALAFV010000456.1 GCA_937891445.1 uncultured Phycisphaerales bacterium
ACTTCGGGGAGGCGGCGGCCAAAGAGCAGCAGACCGAGCGTCAGGATGACGAGCCACTCCCAACCGCCGATGTTGCCGATGAACCCGAGCGTTTGCATCGATGCCCCTTTCCAGCCCCGCCCACTTGGCTTGCGTAGGTCGCGCGCTCGACGCGGCCTGCCACCCCACCCCTCCCAAACAAGTTCCGCCAGCCAGGAAGATTGAAGCGCCCCCTACCCCTCCGGTCAACGCGGGCGCCGGAGGCTTCCGGTGTGGCTTAGGGATGGATGACGCCGTAGAGACCGGTCGCCACGATGCGGGCGGCCATTTCGATGCCTGCCTCCGTGAGGCTGACGCCGTCCGGCCCGAGCGCATCGTCGTCGTGGCGTGCGGCGTCGTGGTGAAGATCGGCGACGGCGACGTTGAGTTCGCCCATGAGGCTCGTGGCGAGTTGGTTGTACTGGGCGATCCAGGCGTTGATGCGGTGCCCGGCGTCGCGGTCGCCGGTGGCGGCGCTGACGCGGGCCTCGTGGACCGGGGGCGTGGTCCAGTAGACCACCTGCCGGCCGCAGGCGCGGGTGAGCGCACGCACGGTCTCCATCAGGCTCTGCTCGAAGGCTGGGAGGGAGAGTGGGTCGATGCGGTCGCTCCAGGCGGCGCCGGCCGCGATGGCCGAGGCGAGCGTTTCGGCCGCCCAAGGGCCGCAGCCGAAGGCGGCGAGGTCGGGGGTGAACTGTGTCGCCCAGCCCTCGGCGCCCTCGGCGAGGCGCTGCGCATCGCCGCAACTGGCGGCGGGGCCGACGACCTCGAGGCCATCCTCGGAAACCAGCCGCGCGAGGCGGTCCTGAAACGAGAGCCGCAGGGCATCGCCCAGCACGAGGACGCGTGAGGTTGCCATGGGGGCGATGCTACAGGAAAGGGTTCGCTGCGGCGAGCCCGGCGCTTCGAAGAGCGGAGAAAGGCGGAGATGGGCGGCTAGCGCTCCGCGGCGTCCACGACGTTCCGCAGGAGCATCGCGACCGTCACCGGGCCGACGCCGCCCGGCACGGGGCTGACCCAGCCGGCGACCTTGCTGACCTCGTCGAAGGCGACGTCCCCCACCGTGCGCGTCTTGCCGTCGGGGCCGGTGACGCGGTTGACGCCGACGTCCACGACGATCGCGCCGGGTTTGACCATGTCGGCCGTGATCAGGTTCGGCACGCCGGCGGCGGCGACGACGATGTCCGCCTGGCGGGTCATCTCGGGGATGCGGGGGGACCACTTGTTGCAGGAGACGACCGTCGCCTCGCGACGCATGAGCATGACGGCGATCGGCTTGCCGACGACGTCGCCGGCACCGACGACGACCGCGAGTTTGCCGCGGAAGGAGCCGTTGGCCTGCTCTCCCTCGCCCAGGACGGACTCGATCATGGCGACCGTCGCGAGGGCGGTGCAGGGGGCGAGGCTGGAGCGGCCATAGACGATGTTGCCGATGTTGGCGGGGTTGACGCCTTCGACGTCCTTCTCGGGGGCGATGAGGCGCTGGATGGAGTAGGCGTCCACGCCCTCGGGGAGGGGGATGTGGACCATGATCGCGGAGACGTCCTCGAGCGTGTTGAGCAGGAGGACGCGGCCGGCGATGTCGTCGTAGCCGGCGCCGGCGGGGAGCTCGTGGAGGCGGTACTCGATCCCCAGTTCCGCGCAGGTGCGGCCCTGGTTGAGGGCGTAGATGCGGGAGGCGTTGTCCTCGGCGCCGACGAGCACGGCGTCCAGCCGCACGTGCCCGCCGCGGGCCTTGACCGCGGCCACGCGCTGGGCGATCTGCTGCCGGTACCGCTGAGCCAGGGCCTTGCCGTCGATGATCCGGGCCGTCATTTTCGATGATAGCGGGCGGGTGGCGGGCTTCGGCGACCCGGCGCCGGCTCCCACCGTGTAGCCGGCTTGCCGACCCTACCCTCACCCCGCGATGACCACGACCCCGGCCCAGTCGTGAAGCCCTGCCCCCTCGCCGGCGCCCGCTGCCGGCTCCGGCCCCTCCGCCCCGGCGGCGTCCGCGCCGCTGCTGTCGGTGGTCAACCTGTGCACGTACTTCCCGATCAAGTCGGGGCTGCTGCAGCGGACCACCGGATGGGTCAAGGCGGTGGACGATGTGTCGTTCGACATCCGGCCCGGCGAGACGCTCGGGCTGGTGGGCGAGTCGGGGTGTGGGAAGACGACGGTCGGGCGGACGATCCTTCGGCTGATTCCCGCGACCAGCGGGAAGGTGCTCTTCGACGGGCGCGACGTCTACTCGCTCCGCGGGGCGGCGCTGAAGGCGATGCGGCGGCAGATGCAGATCATCTTCCAGGACCCGGGGGGCTCGCTGAACCCGCGGATGCGGATCGCCAGCATCATCGGGGAGCCGCTGCTGGTGCACGGGCTGGTGACGGACCGGTCGGAACTGCGCCACCGCGTCGAGACGCTTCTGGAGCGGTGCGGGATGCCCAAGGCCGCGGCGGACCGCTATCCGCACGAGTTCTCGGGCGGGCAGCGGCAGCGGATCGGGATCGCGCGGGCGCTGGCGCTGGAGCCGCGGTTCATCGTCTGCGACGAGCCGACCAGCGCGCTGGACGTCTCGATTCAGGCGCAGATCCTGAACCTGCTCAAGGACCTGCAGAGGGACTTCGGGCTTTCGTACCTGTTCATCTCGCACGACATGGCGGTGATCCAGCACATGTGCGACCGCATCGCCGTGATGTACCGCGGGAAGATCGTCGAGAGCGGGACGCGGGATCGGGTCATCCGCAGCCCGGAGCACCCGTACACGCAGGCGCTGCTGAGCGCGGTGCCGCAGACCAACCCCCGGGTGACGCGGCAGCGGTTGGTCTTCGCCGGCGGGGCGATGTAACCCCCTCCTCCCCCCTTTCCCTCGGGTCGCTACGACTTTGTGTCTTGTGGGCTGCGCCGGAGGTGATACACTGGGGGTTTGACCACCACCGCCGCTTACGCCGCGCCCGTTGATGCCGCTGCGCCTGGGAAAGGCTGCCACATCGCCGCCAATCTCGCCATCGCCGTCGGCGCGTTCTTCACGTTTGCGCTGACGATGCTCCTGTATGCGACCGGCTCCAAACTCGACGAGGCTTTCCGTGACTTCGGCACGCCGCCGAATCCGGTCGCGCTGGTCCTGTTCCTCGCGTTTCCCCTGTCGGTGGTCGAGCCGCTGAGCCAGATGATCGAGTCGCTCCAGGCGGCCGGCTCGACGCCCTGAGACTGTTCAGGCTTTTCCATCCGATGGGACCCGCGGCGGCGTCCGTGGCTGTGGCTGAGCGCCCGTTTCACGGTGCGCTCGGCTCTCACACGATCGGTCGCCGACCGGCGTACCACACGTGATGCAGCGCCCGCGACGGACCGCGGGCGGTCGGAGGCACCGCACGACAGGAGGTCGCCAGCATGGTCGCGCAACAGTCGCAGGAATACGCCAGCATCGGCAAGACCCACCCCGTCCCGAACCACGTTCACGACCTCGTGCACGAGTTGAGCAAGCGCCTCGACGCCGTGTGGCGCTACGACCAGTACATCGACAACTCGCAGGGGATGCAGGAACTGCAGGACTGCTGGCGCCAGATCAAGCAGCAGGATGAGCAGGTCGTTCAGAAACTCAAGAACCTGCTGGGGCGCGAGTTGCAGAAACAGGGCGGCCAGGCCCAGGGCGGGCGCATGGGGCAGATGATGGATCAGCCGCAGGGCGCAGCCCAAACGACCGGCCAGGGGATGGGACAGGACCGGCCGATCTGACGCCGTCCGGCGCAGGCCGCATCACCCGCCGCGGTCGCGCCGGGGGTCAGTCCGTCCGGCGCGGCCGCGGCGCGGTGGGATCGTCCCATTCACGGCGCGGCGCCGCTTCGGCGCCGTGTGAGGCCGGCATCACGACGGAGCGACGCCGCTGCTCCTCCGCGCGGCGGTGGATGTCGCGCACGCGTGCCCACTCCATTCCGGGCGAGCGGCGCGTTGACGGCGCATCGACCCGCAGCACACCCTCGCCGGAGTCGTCGGCCTTTCCGTTGCGAGAAGCGAGCGAGGAGCCGTTGGCGGGCCCGACTTCCGAGAGGCACACGGCCAGCGAGAGCCGCCCGCCGTCGGAGCCGCGGATGTAGCCGTAGTCCTCGCCGTAGTAGGTGCTCAGTTCTTCCTGGAGGTTCTCGTAGTAGGCGGGGTCGCGCGGGCGGCCGTCGCGCTCGTAAAACGCGAGGATGTGCTCGGCCTCGGCCCGCAGGCGGCGCTCCACGCCGCCGCGCATCATCCAGTCGTAGACGTTGTTGTTCAGCGCCTCGTTGAAGTGGTCGGAGACGTACCACGCGAAGAAGTCCGACTCCGGGCGCACGTGGTGGTTCAGCCGCCAGTAGTTCCCGCAGCGCACCAGCAGCGGCGGGCGGAGTTCGCCCTTGAGCATCTCCGGTTGCGTGAGGTTCCGGTAGAACTTCATCCCGGCGTAGTTGGACGCCAGGTCGGCGTTGGAGATCACGCCCGAGGCGAGGAAGCCGATGATCCACCCCTCGGAGATGAGCCCGTTGGCGTAGGCGTGGACGACACGGGCCTCGGCCTCCTCGTGGCTCAGGCCCGCCTCGCGCCCGCGGCAGTAGTCCTGGAAGTACAGGTTTCCCAGGTCGTGGAAGTGGGCGATCTTGTCGGTGCCGCAGTAGACGCCGTAGACCTTGATCGTCGAACTCTGGAAGATCAGCGGGATGTTGCGCGGGTCCACGGGGGCGAGCGCGAAGTGGTAGATCCAGTCGCGCCGCTTGTGGGATGTGAGCATCCCCTCGTGCATCTCCCGCATCGGCTTGCGGTTGACGGCGTCCTCCAGCGCCAGCGTGGCGATGAAGCCCTGGAGCGTCTGGCCGCGGACGAACTCCGCGACCGTTCGCGGGTTGTGAAGGTACCGCAGTTCGTACTCGCGCTGCTCGGGATCCCCCAGCGCGAGCGCCCGCTCGATCCGGGTGTTGAGGGACTTCACGGCCGTCTCGAGCAGTTGGTAGTGCAGCACGTTGAGGTAGCGACCGACGTCCGCGATCTCCTTGTCCAGCGGCAGGAGGTACTGGTCGGTCTCGTTGGCCTGCGCCGATCCGCCGCCGCCGATCCCCGGCACGCCTCCGATCGCAAGCCCCGCCGCGCACACCACGCTCCACACCGTTCCTTGGCGCATCACCAGCCTCCATGGTTCCCCACGTGGGGGGAGGGGCGGCGCATCCGCCCCGCGATGAGTCTTCCCCCGGCCTCTCGGCGCGGTGTAAGTTGTGTGTGAACCGCGCCTTAGCACGCGGAAGCACCGGCTCCTCTACCATCGACCGCCGGGTGCACCGGCTGGCCGGCCTCGCCGCTTTCACGGAGGAGCACGCGACATGAAGCCCGCCCGCAGGCGCCTTGCACGTCAGACGCTGGTCCTGCTCGCTTTGCTTCCCGCGGTCGCCGCCGCTCTGGCGGGCTGCGGGCGCGTCTACTACGACGCCATCAACGAGGCCACCATGCCGCCGGACCGGCTGCTGGACCTTCGCATCACCGAGGCCGACCGGGCGATCGGCGAGGCCCGCACGGCCTTGATCCACCTCGATGATGCGCTGCGCGAACTCACGTTCGCGCCCCGCGAGAGCGCCAGTTCCGAACGCGCGGCGGCCGACCTCGAGCGTGCCTCCACGCGAGCCCAGGCCGCGGCGGCGGACGCCAGCCGGCGTATCGCGTCGGTCTTTGACGTCGCTCCCGACTACCTCGCGACGCTTCCCGAGGATGATCCGACAGTGGACCGGTTCGATGCCCTTGCGTCCGCGCTGGTCGCCGCGGATGAAACACTCACGGAGACGCTCGCGGCGATCGAGGCCGAGGCACCCATGCTGGGCGCTGCGCCGGCTCCCGGGCGTGCGGACGCCCTGCGCGCCACGATCGACGCGGCCATCCGGCGGCTCGACGCGGCCCATGCGGAAGCCGTCGCATTTACCACGGCGTCCGCCGCGGATTGACCCGCGTCGCCCCGCGGAAACACCCCATGCCGGGCTCCCATAAACTGCGGGGATGTCCGCCCTGCGTGCCTGCCCCTGCTGCGCCCTGGTCCAGCGCGTGCCGGAGGTGATCCCGCCTCGCTGCGCCCCCCGGTGCCCGCGGT
>CALAFV010000457.1 GCA_937891445.1 uncultured Phycisphaerales bacterium
GGCATCGGCGCCGTCGAGGACGAGACGATCTCCCCCGCCCCCGCCTGCTCGACCACGGCCACCCTCGCCCTCGGCGACGCCCTGGCCCTGTGCGCCAGCCGGCGCCGCAACTTCACCGTGGACGACTTCGCCAAACGCCACCCCGGCGGCGCCCTGGGCGGCAAACTCAAGCCGGTCGTCGAAGCCCTGCGGTTCGTCGTCGGCCGTAACCTCTCGCCGATCCCCGACAGCGCGACCGTCGGCGAGGCCCTCCGCGCCAGCGCCGACGGCCGCCGCCCCGGCGCGCTGCTGCTGGTGGACCCCGCGACCGGCGTCCTCACCGGCATCTTTACCGACGGCGACCTGCGGCGGCTCATCGTCAGCGACCCCTCGGCCCTCCAGCGCCCCGTCCGCGAGGTCATGACCCGCTCGCCGCGCACGCTCCCCCACACCGCGCTGATCCGCGACGCCCTCTCCCTCGTGATCGAGCGCCGGCACGACGAGATCCCCGTCGTCGATGAAGCGGGGCGTCCCGTCGGCATCCTCGACGTGCAGGACCTGATCGCGATGAAGCTGGTGCAGGAATAGCCGCGCCGATGCCCGATCCCTCCCCCACCGCTGGCCAGCATTCGCCCGCCCCGCGCGCCGCGCCCGCGGAGGTGAAACTCCTCGCCCTCGACGTGGACGGCGTCCTCACCGACGGCTCGATCCTCATCGACGACCGCGGCGTCGAGACCAAGCGGTTCAACATCCATGACGGTCTGGGCATGCGCATCTGGGCGAAGATGGGCTTCCACCTCGCCGTCATCACCGGCCGCTCCGGTGGCGCGATCCAGCACCGCATGGCCGAACTGGGCGTGGGCGAACTGATCCACGGCTGCGCAGACAAGCGAGCCGCCCTCAACGCCCTGACCCGCCGCCTTGGCATCACGCCCGCGGCCGTCGCGTTCATTGGCGACGACTGGCCCGACCTGGCCGTCATGGCCGCCGTCGGGTACCCGATCGCCGTGGCGGATGCCGACCAGCGCGTCCGGGCCGCGGCGGCCTTCGTAACATCCCGCCCCGGCGGGCGAGGCGCCGTCCGCGAGGCCGTCGAGCATCTGCTGGCGGCCAAGGGGCTGCTGGACCGCGCCGCCGCCCTCTACCACGCCCCCGCGCCCCCGGCCGCGGGACACGCCGGCTAGCAGCCCGCGCAACGAGGATGCACACACCATGAGCAGTCGCGTCGGCAGGTCGTTCGATCCCCGCAAGGCAGCGCTCGCCCTGGCGATCGCGTTCGCGGCCATCTCCGCCGGCGTCGTCCTCTACTTCGTCGCTTCCAGCCGCTCGTCGGGGGAGTCCACCGTCGCCGCGGCGCCCCCGACCATCGATCAGGCCCCGCCGGAGGCGCCTCCGCCATCCGGCCCGGGTCAGGGCGCCCTCAGCAGCGAGTGGGCCCGCCTCCAGTTCGTGGACAAGAAGGACCCCACCCGCATCGCCAGCGAGATGGAGTGGCAGTCCCTCAGCCCGGATGAGGCACAGCGCGGCCGCTCGCACATTTCCGAGCCCCGCTTCTGGATCTACGCCGAGGACGGCCACACCATCCACGTGCAGTCCCGTCAGGCCACGGTCTTCATGCCCGACCAGCAGAGCGAGCCCGAGTCCGGGCGACTCGACGGCGCGGCGATCATCCGCGTCTTCGGCCCCGGCCCCGACGGCCAGCGCCGCGCCATCGACCTCGAGCAGGACAGGCCCGACCTGCTCATCGTGACCGAGACGATCTCCTTCGACTCCGCCCTTGGTGAGATCACCATGCCCTCGCGGTGCGAGATCGTCCTCGCTGACGGCCGCGTCGAGGTCGCCCACCTTCGCATGAACGTCAGCGAGGCCCGCCGCCGCCTGGAACTCCTCGAGGCCGGCCCGGGCCAGATCGTGTATCAACTCTCCAACCGGCGCAGCAGCGACAAGCGCCGCGAAAGCCCCGCCCCCGGCGGCCCCGCGGACGCGCCGACCCAGCAGGTCGCCGACGCCGGCGATCAGCCGCCCGCCACGCCCCGCGAAGACCTCTACCGCGCGACCTTCACCGGCCGCGTCGCCGTCCGCCAGGCCTCGCGCGAGATCACCGGCGACGCCCTCGATGTCTGGGCACGCCTGCTCGACGGCTCCCTCCCCGAGGGCGCGTTCCCGAACCCGCGGCGCGACGACAGCGCCCCCGCCGAGCCGGCGCCGCAGCCCACAGATCCGTCCGCGCTTCCCGCCGTCGCGACCAACGCCTCCGCGCCCGAAACGCCAGCCGCAGCGACGGAGGACGTCATCCTCACCTGGGGCACCTCCCTCGTCATCCGCCCCCTCTCCTCCACGCCCACGGAACTGAGCGGCAACAACCACATCGCCCTGCGCTTCACCGCCGACACCACCGGCAACGTCGCCTTCGCCGACAACGAGGCCGGCATCGCCGGCTCCTGCGTCTGGGCCGGCCTTGCGGTCTCGACGCAGGACCTGACCCTCTCCGGCCCCGGCCCCACGGCGGTGCGCATCAAGACCCGCGGCGGCCAGGAGATGATCGTCCCACGCCTCGACCTCAACCTCCTCAGCGGCGTCGGCGTGATCCGCGGCGCGGGCGTCATGCACGACGGCGACCGCCGCCTCACCTGGGCGGAGCAGGGCGACCTCCTCTTCGCCACCCGCCGCGGCATGATGACCGGCTCGCTCCGCGAGGCCGCGTTCCGCGGCAACGTCACCGCCCGCGACGAACGCTCGCAACTCAGCGGCGACCTCTTCCGCGCCACCTTCGTCCCAACCCCCGGCGCCAGCGACGACGCCGAGAAGGTCGTGCTCGCCAGCCTTCTCATCGACGGCAACGCCGCCGGATCGAATGACGAGGGCTCCATCCGGGCCGAGCGAATCGATGTTGCATTCGACACCGCCCCCGACGGCGACCCGCAACCGAAAGTCGTCACCGCCACCGGCAAGGTTCGCGCGCGCAACGACGAGGCCGAACTCCAGGCCGGCATGGTCGAAGCCACCCTCGCGCCCGATGAACGCGGCGACCTGATGGTCACGTCGCTTGAGGCTCAGGGCGCGGTCGCCCTCGAATCCGAGAAGGAAGGGATCTCCGCCACCGCCGACCACCTGTGGTACGACGGGATGCGTCAGGCCGCGCGGCTCACGTCCAGGAACGACGATGAGCCCGCCTCGGTCGCGCACAAAGGGTCGGTCGTCTCCTCACGGATCATCGAACTCGACGCGGCCGCCAGACGGCTCGTCGTCCCGGGTCCCGGCACGTTCGAGCACGAGCCGGCCGCCGGCAAGACCTCCGGCCCGCTGGGCACCACGTCCTTCGCCGCATCCTGGACCGACTCCATGACCGCCGACAACGCGGCCGGCATCGTGGAGTGCATCGGCGGCGTTGAGGTCGTCACCGATGTCAAGCAACCGCAGGTCTACCGCGCCGCCGCGTCGTACCTGCGCCTCGAGTTCGAGCCTGCCACGGAGCCCGCCCCGGCCGAATCCGCCGAGGCGCCGCGCGAACGCCGCCTGCTGCGCGCCGAACTCGCCTCGTCCGACGAGGCCAATCCCGCGCTGGTCGAGTCACGCACCTACGCCTCGGCGTCCGCCGCCTCCGGCGAGCGCCGCCTCGAGCAGTTCTTCCGCCTCACCGGCGAGCGCATCATCGCCGACGACACCGCCGGAACCGGCGCCGTCATCTCCGTCCCCGGCCCGGGCCGCGCCGCCGTGTACGACGGCCGCGCCGCCGAGTCCGCGCTCGCCGCCGAAGCCGTTTCCGCGTCGCCCGCAGCGCCCTTCCGCGACCGCGAGTTCCGCGGCTCCGCCCTCTTCACGTGGAACGGGTCGATGGACCTGAACCGCAAGACCGACCTGCTCACGATGCGCCGCGGCGTGCGCCTCGTCCATCTCCCGCTGGCCGATGACCCCGCGACCACCCTGGAGTGCGAGCGTCTCCTCGCGAAACTGCTCTTCAAGACCTCCAGTGACAACGCCAGCGCCAGCGCCGATCTCGTCCGCGCCGACGCCACCGGCGCGGTGTACGTCGAGTCCGCCACGCGCCGGCTCATGGCCGACGGCGTCCTCTACGACGCCTCGCGCCGCCTCGTGGAGGCCACCGCCTCCGAGGGCAACCGCGTGACGCTCTACGACGATTCGCGAGCCACCGTCACCAGCGCCGCCCGCCTGCGCTGGGACCTCGCGGCCGACCGCATCGAGGTCGAGAAGCCCTCCCCAGTCATCGCCCCCTACACACCCCGCTGACCCGCGGCGGCCTCAGGCCGACGTCCGGTCGATCACCTTGTACTGCTCGCGCTCGCCGCGCCCGCGCAGCGGGTAGTCCTTCCGCAGCGGGTGCGCCGGGAACGACTCCCACAGCAGGATCCGCCGCAGGTCCGGGTGGTTCCGGAAGCGGATCCCGAACATGTCGAACACCTCGCGTTCCGGCCACTCGGCCCCGGGCCAGATGTCCGTCACGCTATCGAGGTACAGCGCCGGGTCCTCCTCGATCCCGTCCGTCGGCCGCGACGGGTCGAGGTACACCTTCACGAAGAACCGGTCGTCCCGCGCGAAACAGATCAGGTTGTACACCACCGCGAACCGCCCGATCTGCTTCGCCGGGTAGTTCAGGTAGTCGATCCCCGCCACGTCCGACAGAAAGTTGTAATCTGCCCGCGGATCGTTCTTGAGGAACCGCATCACCTCGTGCAGGTCCCCCGGCTCGACGATCAGCGTCGACTGCCCGCGGAACTCCGTCGCCCGGAACTTCTTGCCCGGGAACGCCTCCTTGACGATCTTGAAGGTCGGGTGATCCAGGTTCGGCGTGGCCGGCATGCGCTGCTCCGCGAAAAGGCCGTCGGGAAGGACCGGAGTTTAGGAGACGTGCGGCAGCCCGGCGAGAAGCCCGAGGCCCTGGTCGGCCGTCCCGGCCGCCCCGTTCCCCAGCAGGATCAGCGGCACCCGCGGCGGCACCAGCCGCCCGATCAGCCGCGCAATCACCTCCCCGCCGACCGCGCCCCGATCCAGCGGCGCCGGCCCCCCTTCCGCAAGCACGCTCGATGCGACCACCGCCGCCACACCCTCCGCGCCCGCAAGCGACTCGAGAACCCTCGCGACGTGATCCTCCGCCGCGTCGAGCATCGACGGCGCGATCATCGCGCCGACATCGACGATCAGCCGCACCCGCCCCGGCCGCCCCTCCCACGCCCGCAGCAGACGTTGGCTCGACGGCACATCCGACACCGCGTGCGCATGGTGCGTGCGCACGAGGCTCTC
>CALAFV010000458.1 GCA_937891445.1 uncultured Phycisphaerales bacterium
TGGACCCGGCGGGCGCGGGGGAGGTCGCGGTGCGCCGCATCCGGCACGACGCCGCCGCGGCGCTCGCGGAACGGGCTGGCGAGATGGACCTGGCGCTGCTGATCGCCGAACTGCCGGAGGCGGGCGCGGCCGAGGGCGCCGCCGTCCGCTGGGCTCTGGAAGCCGACGCCGCGGCACAGGCCTTGGGCTCGCTCCTCTCGCCGGGGTCCGCCGAGGCGCTGGTGCTCGACGGCGGACGCGCCCGGCCGGGCAAACCGGCGACAATCCTGGGCCTGCGCCCGGAGGGGGGATGGACGCTCCGACGACCCGGGGCCTACGAGGAACGCTTCGTGCGCAAACAGCTCCGCCGCACCATCCTGTTCATCTGCACCGGCAACACCTGCCGCAGCCCGATGGCCGAGGCGATCGCCGCCGACCTGATCGCCAAGGGGCGGGTGAGCGGCGCACCGGACGTGGAGACGACGGTGATCTCCGCCGGCGCGGGCGCCGCGACGGGCGTGCCGCCGACCCCCGAGGCGGTGACGGCCCTGAAGGAACTGGGCATCAACCCCAACCTCCGCGGCTCGCGCCAACTCACGCGCCAACTCATCGCCGAGGCGGACATCATCTTCACGATGTCGCGCTCGCACCTGCACGCCGTGCTCGCGCTGGACCCGACCGCGGCCGACAAGACCTTCCTGCTGGACCCCGAGGGGGGCGACGTGCCGGACCCCATCGGCTACCCCCAGGAGGTCTACACTGAAACGGCGGAGCGCATCCGAGACCTGGTCACGGCCCGGCTGCGCGAACTGGACGCGTAAACCCGACCCGCCCCGCGCGGAGGTGCACCCGCATGAAGATCGCCATCGGCGCCGATCACCGGGGGGCGAGCAGCGCGCGGCTCCTGGCGGACCGCCTGCGCTCGCAGGGGCACGAGGTCGAGATCCTCGGCGGCGCCAGCGGCGAGATCGCCGATTACCCCGACCCGGCGTGGGCCGTCGGCCGCGCCGTCGCCACCGGGCAGGCCGAGCGCGGCGTCCTGATCGACGGCACCGGGATCGGCGTCTCCATCGCGGCCAACAAGGTCCGCGGCGTCCGCGCCGCGCTGGTGCACGACGAGTTGACCGCCGAGATCAGCCGCACGCATAACGACGCCAACGTCCTGTGCGTCTCCGCCGACCTGCTGGGCCAGCGCCTGATCGAGAAGATCGTGGACGTGTGGATCGCAACCCCGTTCCAGGGCGGCCGCCACGAGCGCCGCCTCCGCAAACTCGCGGCGATCGAGAACGGCACGGACCCGTCCTGCGTCCAGTAGCCCCCCGCTCCCCTCCCTTTCACGACTGCATCCGTTACGGCGCCTCCGCCGGCGCTCGCACGAGCACCGTCGCGCTCCCCGCGGTGATCGCGATCCGGCCGTCCATGAGCATGATGCGGCTGGGCCGCGCGCCCAGCACGATGCCCTTGGTCTCGGTCAGCCGCCCGGTGGCGACCTCCATCGCGTGCATGTTGAAGACCATCATCCCGTCCTGGGTGTAGCCCGCCGGGTCCGACTCCACCGTGACCATCAGCCCCTCGGCCGGCACCGGCGGAACGACCGTGTCGTTGCCGGGGATCGCGTCGGCCGCGACGACCTCCCCATCCGCCGAGACGAGCACGACGCCCGCCAGCGTGCTGAAGGCGATCACGGCGCGGTCCGCCGCGCCGGCCTCGCCCGACGGCGTGCCCGCCCGGCCCGGGTGGGCGAGCGCCGCCGCATACAGCCGCGAATACCCATCGCGGAACTCCGGCGGCAGGCGCACCTGCTGCGGGTGCAGGCGCCCGTTGGGCACCGCGAGCACCCACAGGCTCCCGCCCGCGTCCTGCACGAACGCGCGGTCGCCGACGACCCACGCCTCCCTGCTCTCCGTGACGCGGCGGTCGTCCACGACCCAGTTCGTCTGCCCGCGCTCGATGTCAACGCTGACGATCGCCTCGTCGAACCCGACGATCACCGCGCCGCCGTCCAGCGCCCGCAGCCACCGCGCCTGGCCCCAGCGCGACTCGAACCGCTGGAGCACCTGCCCGGTGCGCACGTCGATCGACAGCACGACCGTCACGATGCCCGCCCCCGGCGCGGCCACCGGAGCACCGGCGATCTCCTGATCGCCGGCGACGATCAGCGTCCCACCCCTCAGATCCGTGTCGGCCACCTGCGTCAGCGGCGCCCGCTGGGCCCAGAGCACGTCGCCGCTGTGCGCGTCGATCCCCACCGCCCGCCCGGAACGCTCCACGAGCGTCAGCGTCCGCTCGTCCATCGACACCAGCAGGTCCGTCACGAGCCCCACGCCGTCGCGCGTCCGGACCTTCAGCGGCTCCGGCTCGCGCCGCACCCCGGGCGGCCCCTCCGGCGGGAACAGGTCGGGGAACGCCGGCGTGCGCCACAGCGACCGCCCCTCCGTCGCCGACACCTTCTCCAGCACGGCACCGGCGCGCGTGTCGTAGTGGAGGTACACCGCGTCATTCTCGACGCGCACCAGGTCCACGCCGCGCCCCGGGATCGGCGCCGACCACCGCTTGACGAACGGACCGGGCTCGGCCTGCTCGCCGTCGCCGACGCGCTCGGGGCCCCACACCGAGACCGAGTCCCCGTCGGTCAGCGCCAGCGCGCGACCGACGCTCGGCGTGATGTCCGGCACGCGCGCCCGCAGCATCGAGTGTCCGGGGATCAGTTGCACCCCGTCGTCCCGCACCGGGCCGACCCGCGGCCAGCGGTACTTGGCCGCCAGTCGCGCCTCGATCCCCTCCAGCAGCGTGGCCGCGGCGATCGTCCCGGTTCCTTCCTGGAACTCCAGCCCCGGCCGCCGGCGCGCCAGTTCGCGGAGCACCTGCGCCGCCGCGGCCTGTTGTCCCTGCGCCTCCAGCGCCCGCACCAGCCGCCCGCCCAGTTCCGCCACCAGCGCCGGATCGCTGTCGATGCGCCACGATGCGGCGCGCAGCCCAGCCTCCAGCGCCGACACCTCGGCCTGCCCGCGTCCCTGGTCGCGCTGCCGGTCGGCCAGCCGCAGCCACAGGCGCGGCGCCATCGC
>CALAFV010000459.1 GCA_937891445.1 uncultured Phycisphaerales bacterium
CGAAGCCGTCGAAGTCGATGTTGGCGAAAAGGACGAGGCGTTGCGGGGCGTGGGCGGCGGTGGCGGCGCTGAGGGCGCGGGTGAAGCCGTCGGCGGAGGCGTAGTCCACGGAAATGGGGTTGATGGCGGCGGGTCGGCGGAGGGTGCGGGAGCAGCGGGCGAGGGCGTCGAGGCGGCGGCGGTCGCGGGCGACGATGGAGACGGTGTCCGCCGCGCCGGCGAGCGCGAGGGCGACGCCGCTGAGCATGCCGGTACCGCCGATGATCAGGGCGTGGGTGGTGTGGCGGCGGTACCAGGGGAGCGAGTCGGGCCAGCGCGGGGAGGGGAGGATGCGCGGGTCGGCCGTGATCTGGATACTCGGCACGGGGCTGCC
Source organism: uncultured Phycisphaerales bacterium (assembly GCA_937891445.1). Lineage (GTDB taxonomy): Bacteria > Planctomycetota > Phycisphaerae > Phycisphaerales > UBA1924 > CALAFV01. Next base: position 374 of record CALAFV010000459.1, read on the forward strand.
CTCCTTCCTCGGATCCGTGGGACGCAGGGGGGCAGAGGCGGGGAGGCTAGGGAAGGAAGGTGTAGTCGGGGGTGGTGTTCTGGACGCCGGGGGGGACGCGGAGGGTCTTGCCGACGTGCATGTCGAGGAAGAGGAGGTTGGCGCGGACCTCCTTGTCGGTGTACCAGCGGTGGTTGCGGTCGCCGCCTTCCTGGTAGTTGTAGATGGGGTGGGGGCCGAGGACCCACGTCTTTGTGGGAGTCTTGACGGGGGGCATCGGGCCGCCCTGCGGGGGGATGAGGGTCCAGGCGTCCTCGCCGTCGAGGGCGTGGTCGTTGAGGGTGTAACTCGAGCCGAGGAGGTCGTACATCGACTCGACGTATCCGAGGCCGGGGACGTCGCCGCCCTTGTCCACGGGGGAGTGGAAGGCCTTGAGTTCGAAGACGGCGTCGGATTTGGCGTCGGCGGGGACGTCGCCGGTGTGGACGTAGCGGTTGAGGGGGCGGCGCTCGGCGCCGTATTCGTTGATGCCGTAGGCGGGGAGGGTGCCCTTCTTGCCGCCGAAGAGGGCGCCGATGTTGGCGGAGATGCCGGGGGCGACCTCGACGCGGAGTTGGGGGAGGGTGTTGTCGAAGTCGTTGAAGTAGAGGGTGAGGGCGACGCCGAGTTGCTGGAGGCGCGAGGCGCAGGCGGTGGCCTTGGCCTGGGCGCGGGCGCCGGCGAGGGCGGGGAGGATGAGGGCGACGAGCAGGGCGATAATGGCGATGACGACGAGGAGTTCGATGAGGGTGAAGGCGCGGCGGCTGTGGTGCGGCGCGGCGGCTGTCATCATCGGGGCGGCTCCTGGGTGAGCAGCGCGGCGAGGAGACCCTCGCAGGACCGGCGCACCATGGCGTACACGGTATCGAAGCCCTCGGGTCCACCGTAGTAGGGGTCGGGGACCTCCGGCTCCTGGGGGGCTTTCATCCCCGGGGCGACGGGTTCGAAGGTGCGCAGCAGACGCACCTTCTCGGGGGGACCGCCGGCGCGGAGGAGGCCGTGGACGTTCTGGCGGTCCATGGCGAGCAGGAGGTCGAAACGCTCAAAGTCGTCGGGGACGGCGAGTTGGCGGGCGCGGTGGTTGAGGGTGATGCCGTGTCGGCGGGCGACGGCGGCGGCGCGGGGGTCGGCATCCTCGCCGACGTGCCAGCCGCCCAGGCCGCAGGAGTCGATCGTGAAGCGGCTCAGGACGTTGCGCTCGCTCGCGACGGCGCGGAAGACGCCGGCGGCCAGAGGGGAGCGGCAGATGTTCCCCAGGCAGACGAACAGGAGTCGCCAGTGCGTCTGCCCGTGGGGGCCGGGAGGAGTGCTGGTCATCGTGCGACGGCTCCGGTGGCGGCGGTGGGGATCCAGCGGCGCGCGGCGTCGGCCCAGAGATCGGCGAGCAGGGTGCGGTACTCCGCGGCCCCGGTCTGCTCCGGGGTGTGGGCCGGGAGCGGCGTGGGCGTGCGCGGCTCGGCGGCGAGGCTCTGGGCGATGGGGAGGAGGGCGGCGGCGATCTGCGGGACGCTGGGGCCGAGAGAGAAGAGGACCTGTGCGCCGCGCTGCGTGAGGGCCGCGGCGGCGTCCGGGTCGTGGACGACGATGGGGATGCCCGCGCCCGCGTAAGCGGCGGCGACGAGGCCGGAGTCGTTGGGTGGGCTCCACATCGCGAGGTCGGTCGCGGGGGCCAGGACGCTCATGGGGCCGTCCCACTCGACCAGGCCCCAGCGGCGACCGTGGGCGCGGACGAAGCGAGCGCCGCGGCGCCCCTGGCCGACGCCGCGGGGGACGACGCCGATGACGCGGGCGCCGGCGAGGTGGAGGAGGCCGAGCATGAAGGAGAAGGCGCGGGCGTCGGCGGCGCGCGGAGGGTCGGCGAGCAGCGCGATGAGCAGCGCGTGCTCGCCGGGGGCGATGCCGACGGCGGCGCGGAGGTCGTCTCGCGCGGACGGCGCGGTGAGCGGCGTGGGGATCGGGAGGGGGAGGTGTCGCGCGTCGAGGGAGACATCCGCGATCCACCGTCGCCAGGTGGTGCGGCGCGTGGTGACCAGGAGAGGGCCGTCGGCGAGTTGGGGACGCGACCACCGCGGGATGTCGGCGGGGTCGGAGCAGGCGAAGACCATCTTCGGCAGCCGTGGGCCGAAGGCGAGGCGAGCGCGGCGAGGGCGAAGGCGGCGGAGTCGTCGGAGCGCGTGGAGGCGTT
>CALAFV010000460.1 GCA_937891445.1 uncultured Phycisphaerales bacterium
CACCCCCCACGCCCCCCCACGGCCCACCTTCGGAATCCCCCTCAGATATGACCCTCCTGCAAGCCATCATCCTCGGCATCGTCGAGGGCGTGACGGAGTATCTCCCCATCAGTTCGACGGGGCACCTGATCCTCGTGGCCGCGCTGCTGGGGCTGGACAGCCCGGAGCGGAAGTCGGCGGTGGACGCGTTCAATATTGTGGTGCAGGGCGGGGCGATCCTCGCGGTGCTGGGGCTGTACAGGGCGCGCGTCGCGCAGATGATCCGCGGCCTGCTGGGGCGGGATGCGGCGGGGGCGCGGCTGGCGGTGAACCTGGTCGTCGCGTTCCTGCCGGCGGCGGGTGTGGGCGTGCTGATCGATGACATCATCGAGGCGCACCTGTTCTACCCCGGGCCGGTGATCACGGCGCTGGTGGTCGGGGGGCTGTACATGATCGGGCTGGACCAGTGGCGGCAGGGGCGGTTCTCGATGCCGCGGCCGCGGAGCGCCGAACTGGAGATCGAGGACCTGACGCCGCGGCAGGCGCTGGTGATCGGGCTGATGCAGTGCGTGGCGATGTGGCCGGGGACGAGCCGGTCGATGATGACGATCACCGGGGGCATGGTCGCGGGGTTGCGGCCGGCGGCGGCGGCGGAGTTCTCGTTCCTGCTGGGGCTGCCGACGCTGGGGGCGGCGTGCCTGTACAAACTCGCCAAGGACCTGGCCCGCGCCGGTGAGGTCGGGCCCAACGGCGAGGTGCACCGGAGCATGTTCGAGTTGCTGGGTGCGGCGCCGGTGGTGCTGGGACTGGTGACGGCGACGGTGTCGGCGGCGCTGGCGGTGACGTGGCTGGTGGGATTTCTGAACCGGCACGGGTTGTCGCCGTTCGGGTGGTATCGGATCGTGCTGGGGGTTGTGCTGCTGGGGTTGATTGCGGGGGGGACGTTGGTGTGGGGGTAAGCCGCCCCGGAGGGGCGGCGGGGTGAGGGACGCGCTCAACATTTCGTTCATCTTGCGTGTTCTGCCCCGGAGAGGCAAAGGAGTCGGCGCGGCGCGTGCGCAGATTCCTCCGCCCCTTCGGGGCGGAATGATGTAAGAACACAAGACTGTTGATTGTGCTCGGGCTTCCACGGGTTCCGCTTGGCGGCTGCGCCGCCTCGCTCCACCCGTGGCTACATTCCGCCGCCCCGTTGGGGCGGCATTGCTGCTGCCCTTGAACCACGATGTGGCGCCCCGTTCGGATAAGGCAAGTGCGGCAATGCGGATCGCGCCATTCAATCCACCAGCGCGTGGGCGGCGACGGCCTGGGGGGTGGCGGGGGCGAGGGCGAGCATGCGGTCGAGGGCTTCGAGGGCGAGTTTCTTCGTCTCGGCGTTGACCGTGATGCGGTTGACGACCTTGCCCTCGGCGAGTTTGTCCAGCGCCCAGCAGAGGTGGGGCTGGTCGATGCGGTACATCGTCGTGCAGAGGCACTGGCAGTCGCTGAGAATGCGGACGTGGACGCCGCGCTCGGCGGCCTCGCGGGCCAGGCGGGTGACCAGGTGCACCTCGGTGCCGACGGCCCAGTGCGTGCCGGGCTCGGCCTCGCGGATGGTCTTGATGATGAACTCGGTGGAGCCGGCCAGGTCGGCGCGGTCCACGACCTCCTTGCAGCACTCGGGGTGAACGAGGATCTTCGTCCGCTCCTTGCCGCGCTTGCCCTTGTTGGCGGCGATGATGCGGTCGCAGTGCTCGGGGCGGAAGAGTTTGTGCACGGAGCAGTGGCCGGCCCAGAGGATGGCGGTGGAGGCCAGGACCTGCTCGGGCGTCGCGCCGCCGAGGGCCTCGCCGCGGGCGGAGCGGCGCGGGTCATAGACGCAGGTCTGGGTGGCCACGTCGATGCCGAAGGAGGCGGCCGTGTTGCGGCCCAGGTGCTGGTCGGGGAGGAAGAGGATCTTGAGGTCCTCCCCCTTGGCCCTGGGCTTCGTGCCGCCGCGCATGGCCCAGTCGAAGACCGTCGCGGCGTTGGAACTGGTGCAGACGGCGCCGCCGTGGCTGCCGACGAAGGCCTTGATCGCGGCGCTGGAGTTGATGTACGTGATCGGGATGATGCGGCCCTTCCACCCCTGGGAGCGGAGGCTGGCGTGGATCTCGTCCCAGGCGGCGACGGCGTCGTCGTAGGCGGCCATGTCGGCCATCGAGCAGCCGGCGGAGAGGTCGGGGAGGATCACGGCGACGTGCTCGGGGGTGAGCATGTCGGCGGTTTCGGCCATGAAGTGGACGCCGCAGAAGACGACG
>CALAFV010000461.1 GCA_937891445.1 uncultured Phycisphaerales bacterium
TGCGGGGCCGACTGGAGCGAGAGTCGGAGCGCCTCGTGCTGTACGCGGGCGATGGAATGCTCCGCTGGGACAGACCGGACGGCGCGGTCGAGTAACCGCTTCTACTTCACCGACTCGAACTCAAGTTCGAGCCAAAGGTCCCGTCGTTCGAGTTGCGGTACACCAGCGATGCCCTCGAACTGAACACGGCGCTCCTGCGAGAGTTCGGCGTTGATGGGCGGGCGCTCGCGCAGATGCGCGAGCGGCTCGCAGCGTCGGAGTTCAGCCTCCTCGACCCGAAGGCGACGGACTACATCGCCGAGTTGGTTCACAGGCTGTTTCAGGATGGCGTGTTCGTTGACCAGAAGCCCAGCGCGATACCGGAGCGCCCGACCGCGTGCCGCCACGCCGTTGTGATGCTCGCACCGCGTTCCGGCGGGATCATCAACGCCATCGACGCCTTCCTTGAGCGGCTGAATGGCGAGGAGGAGATACCGGAACCACTACGCAGCGTCGTCATGGGCGACTCGGGCGAGTGCTCGGACGAGGAGGACCAGAGCGAGGCGGAGCAGTCCGATGAGACGGGCGACGACGGCGAGGAGGCTGAGAATCAAACGGCGAAGCGCATCCAGCGGTCCGCTCCCGTCGATCTCCTGCTCACCAAGCCTGCCAACCCGGAGCAACAGGCTGTTGTTCGGACCCTCGCGCGGCGGGGCAAAGTTGTGGTGCAGGGACCGCCGGGGACGGGCAAGTCGCACACGATTGCGAACCTCATCGGGCACCTGCTCGCGGAAGGCAAGTCGGTCCTCGTCACCAGCCACTCGACGAAGGCGCTCAAGGTGCTCCGCGACAAGGTTGCCGATGACCTGCGGCCCCTGTGCGTCGCTGTTCTGGACCGAGACAGCGAGAGTCAGCACCTTCTCGAATCGTCGGTCAAAGGCATCATTGCCGGACTTCAGCGCCCCCGAGCGGAGCGCGCGTCGGAGGCCGAACGGTCGCAGAAGGCCCGCGCCCGGCTGCTCGAACAACTTCGCGCCCAAGAACGCGAACTCCGGCAAGCGATCCGGGACGAGTACGACGACATCCTCGTCGGCGGCCGCGCGTTCCCACCATCCACGGCGGCAAGACTGGTCAGGGACCAGCGTGCCCAGCACGAGTGGCTGCCCGGACTTTTGGAGCGCGGCGTGCTCTGCCCGTTGAGTGATGAGGAGGTGCGCGACCTCTACCGGCTCGGGACCGCGATCACACAGAAGGATGAGGCCGACCTCGCTGCCGGAATCCCCACTCCCAGCGACGTGCTGCGGCCCGCCGATTTCGAGAAGGCCCTTGCTGCTGTGGCGGAAGCGCAGTCGAAGGCCGTTGACCCGCGTCCCGAACTCTGGTCGGCGGGAACATCACAGCCCCTAGATGACCTTCGCACCGCACTGACGCTGGGTGTCAAGATCGTGAAAGTGATCCGGTCCGCTCAACCGCTCCAAATGGAGTGCATGGACTGCGGTCGGCTAGGCGGGGCGAGGCGGGAGCCGTGGGACGATCTGGCGCAGACGGTCGAACGCCTCGCTGCCGAGATTGACCGGCACAGCGCAGCGGTCGTGAAACACTCTCCGACGCTGCACCAGCGATGGCCTCGACCGCACGCGCTCGGCGTGCTCGACCAGATCATCGAGCATATGAAGGCGCGCGCAACGCTATCGCTCTGGTCGCGGCTGCGGCATCCACTGTGGCTCGCGATCCAGCGTTCCTCGCGCGTGCGCGGTGTGCCGCCAAAGACGCAGGAGGACTTCGAGGCCGTCCGGGCGATGATTCTCTGTGATCGGGACCGCGATGAACTGGTTCGGCGTTGGACGTTCCAAGTTGGAGCTCTCGCCCAGCAGACACACGGGAATCTCGGCGCTCGGCCCGAAGACACGGCGCGCCAGCACCTCACCGCTATCGGGGATGCGCTGGCGTGGCACTCCGGCGCATGGACGGACTTCCAGCGCCGCCTGGAGGCGCTAGGGTTCAACTGGACCGCCGCGAGAGAACTGGTACCCCCGCGACCGGAGGCCGGGGGCGAACTACGGCGATGGGCCGACGTGATCGAGAAGATCGTCGTGCCCGCGCTGGATGCCCGGCGACATCGGCTGGAAGCGCAGGCGGTCCTCGCCCGTATCGCCGCTGTCCAGTCGAAGTTGGCGACGAGCCGCGAAGGCAGCATCGGCCGCGCTCTTGCCCGAGCGCTCGCGGCGAAGAACACGCAGGAGTACGGCGCTGTATTTCGGCGCTACGCCGAACTAGTGGAGCGCCGGGCAGCAGCGGAGAGGCGGGACTCGCTTCTCGCGCGGCTGGCACCGGTCGCGCCGCGCTGGGCTGAGGCGCTGCGAAACCGAGAGGAAGGATACGACAGCGACGCCCCGGCGAGCGATGCGAGTGCCGCATGGCTCTGGCGTCAGTTGGAGCAGGAACTCGCTCGGCGCGCCTCGACCGACATCAACGTGCTGCAACGGGCGTGCGCGGAGACAAAGGACCGCTTGCAGGACGAAACCGCGAGGTACGTCAGCGCCCGCGTGTGGGAGCGCCAGCACCAACGGGCTGTTGGATCGGTGCGCTCCGCCCTCATCAGTTGGCTCCAAACCGTCTCGCAGCGGGGCTACCAGACAGGTTTGCGGTCGGAGCGGCTCAAGTCGGAGGCGCGGCGGCTCCTGAACGACGCCCGTGCGGCCGTGCCGGTGTGGATCATGCCGCTGGCCCGTGTCGTGGAGTCGTACGACTTCAAGGTCGCGCAGTTCGACGTGGTGATCATCGACGAGGCCAGCCAGTGCGACATGACCGGGCTGGTCGCTCTTGGCATCGCCAAGTCCGCGATCATCGTGGGTGACGACAAGCAGGTCAGCCCGATGGCCGTGGGCGAGCGGCTTCTCGAAACACAGACGCTCATTGACGAGTTCCTCGATGGCGTGCTGAGTAAGCACCTGTATACGGGTCGTCTGTCGATGTACGACCTCGCCACCGCCGGTTTCGGGCACAGCATCCGGCTCGTGGAGCACTTCCGCTGCGTAAACGAGATCATCCAGTTCAGCAACCACCTGAGTTACGACGGCGAGATCAA
>CALAFV010000462.1 GCA_937891445.1 uncultured Phycisphaerales bacterium
CTTCGCCGTCGCCTCGCCGGCGCTCTCCGCCAGGCCTGCGCCGATGCCTCGCGCTGCCTCGAGCGGGCCTCGGCCCGTCTCGAGCGCCACCGCCCCGCGGCGATCCACGCCCGCCGCCGCGCCGAACTCGCCGCCCTCACCGCCCGCCTCGCGTCCGCCTGCCGCGCCCGCTGCGAACGTCTCGGCCTGGAGATCGACGCCGCTGCCCGGGCGCTGGAACTCGTCGGCCCCGTCAGCGTCCTCCGCCGCGGCTTCTCGTGCACCCTGCGCGCCGATGGCACCGTGATCCGCTCCATCCACGACGTCCAGACCGGCGAACCCGTGCGCACGCGCGTGCTCGACGGCTCCTTCGTATCGATGGTGGTGGGGGGCGAAGCCGCGGCCGACACCCTCACCCGCCGCGCCGCCGAGCCGCCCGCGCCGATGCGAGCAGCGACCGCCTCAAAGCGACGCAAACGCCCGCCCAGGCTCATCGTGGCCGAACCGGGCCTGTTCGACTCCACCGTGACGGACGAGCCGACGCGCGGCTGAGTCACTCGGCTTCGGCCGGCCGCTTTGTTTCGATCGGCACGACCGTGCGTGTCCACACGTACTCATCGCCCATCGCCGTGCGCTGGCGCTTCCACGTCCATTCAACCAACTCGGCACGCCCGTCCAGCAGCGCCGCGGCGTAGCGATCCGGCGAGATCCGCAGATCCTTCGCAAATACAAGCCGTGCGGCCTTTCTGGTGCTCTGTTTGGCGCCGGACGGAACTTCGATGGACGGGTCTGTGATCAGGAAGAACTCCGCCTTGATGCTGTCGCCCGCTTTCAGTTTCATCTGGGGCGGCACGAGCACCGGGAGCGTTGCATGACCGTAAACCGGAAAGGAGTGGGGCAGGCTCATCCCGCTGATTGCATCCGTAGGGAACTCCGTGATCTTGATCTCATAGAGATGCAGGCCCAGGCGCTTGCCGACCTCAGCATGAGGCTTGGCCTCTCGCTCGTGCGGTGTTGGCGCCGTCGAATCGATATAGATGAACGGTGTGTAGAAGTTGATGGTGTCCTTTGCTTGAACCGATGTCCAGAGCGGGTGTGGACGATGCTTGCGTCCACCAGGAGCGCGGTGCTTGGCGGTGAATCCCCACGCCCTGCACTCGGCCGGGACGGACGGGCGCGACGTGCTCGTCGTGTCGTAGAGGTTGAGCACGCGCCGGAACTCGTGGTAGTAGTACCCGTCCCAGATCGAGCCGTCCGGAAGTTCATACACGAACGGCGCTCGCCGCAGCACGGCCGACCGTGATGCGGGCGTCAACGTCGCCAGGACGGACGAAGGTTGCTGCTCGGGAGTCGCTGCTTCGGCAGGAGGATCCGATGGAGGAGGCGGAGGCGGCGTGAGACTGATGAGCAGCGCGACGACGATCGCGAGGGGAACGACGAGCATGAGCGCATCGTACCTGAGTCCGCGGCGAAGGTAAGAAGACACGAGCGTGGCACTCATCGCTGAGGTGATGCGAGCCATGGGCCATGACGCCACATCCGGGCCGGCGGGTGTCGCACCACCAGCGCGCCCGACCAGTCGCATCAGCAGCACCGTTGGAGCCGGCCTCGCCGACGCCAGTTGGACCCGCCCAACCCCCGCCTGCGCCCGACCGCCACGCCGCGTCTAACCTCTTCCCGATGCCCCCCCCAATGCCCCCC
>CALAFV010000463.1 GCA_937891445.1 uncultured Phycisphaerales bacterium
CTCGTACAACTGCGGCGCCACGGAGAGATAGAACAGGATGTTCGGACTCCCCGACGGCTTGACCAGCCCGTTGGCCTCCGCCAACTGGTTGATCCGCTTCGCCAGCCCGTCGTATCCCGCCCCCGTCGGCTCCGCGGCGTCCCCGACGTGGTAGTGCAGCCGTGCCGCCAGCCGCGGCCAGTGCGCTTCGTCGAACCCCGTCGCGAACTCGCGGCAGGACTCCTTCATCTTCGCCCGGAAGTCCTCGTCGCTCATCGGCGTGCGGGACATGCCGATGACGCACATCCCCTTCGGCAGCCGCCCCTGATGCTCCAACTCGTACAGGGCCGGGACGAGTTTGCGCTGCGTCAAATCCCCTGAGGCGCCGAAGATGACCAGCACGCACGGCTCGGGCTGCGCGGTAACGGTGGACATGCGCGCCATGGTAGCGGCCGCCCGCCCGGCGCGTGCGACGCGGCTCTTCCACCGGCGCCGCCCCCGCGCGCCCATCGCCCCACGCCCGGCGGCTCCGGTACGATCGCCCGATGGACCCCGGCCTGCTCCGCATCATCGACGCCGCGGCCAACCGCGCGCGCGAGGCCCTCCGCGTCATGGAGGACGTCGCCCGCTTCGCCCTCGACGACGCCGACCTCTCCGCCGCCCTCAAGACCGCGCGGCATGAGTTCGACGCCGCCGCGGGCGCCCTCGCCGCCGACGCCGGCGGCGCCAGCGCCCTGCTCGCCGCGCGCAACACCCCCGGCGACGTCGGCACGCAGATCACCACCGCCCGCGAATCCAGCCGCGCCGGCCTCCGCGACGTCGCCGCCGCCGCGTGCAAGCGCCTCGCCGAGGCCCTGCGCTCGCTCGAGGAGTGCGCCAAGGTCGCCTCCCCGCCCGGCGCGGCCAGGCTCGAAGCCCTCCGCTACCGCGGCTACGAACTCGAGCGCCGCCTCCTCACCGCCCTGGGCGCCGGCCGCGCGCCGCAGTGGGCCCTCTGCGTCCTCATCACCGAGAGCCTCTGCCGCCACCACCCGTGGGAAGACGTCGCCCGCCTCGCGATCGAAGGCGGCGCCGACTGCCTCCAACTCCGCGAGAAGACCCTCGACGCCGGTGAACTGCTCGCCCGCGCCCGCCGCCTGGTCGCCATCGCCCGCGGCCGCGCCGCCGTCATCATCAACGACCGCCCCGACGTCGCGCTGCTCGCCGGGGCCGACGGCGTCCACGTCGGCCAGACCGACCTCTCCGTCCGCGATGTCCGCCGCCTCGCGGGCGACCGCCTCCTCGTCGGCGTCTCCACCTCCAACCTCGACCAGGCCCGCCGCGCCGCCGCCGAAGGCGCCGACCTCTGCGGCGTCGGCCCCATGTTCGCCACCACCACGAAACACAAACCCGTGCTCGCCGGCCCCGAGTATCTGCGCGCCTTCGTCGCTGAACTTGGCGACCGCATGCCCCACTTGGCCATCGGCGGCATCACGCCGGAGAACATCCGCGACCTCGCCGCCGCCGGCTGCCGCGGCGTCGCCGTCAGCGCCGCCGTCTGCGCAGCACAGCACCCGGCAGAGGTCTGCCGGGCGCTGCGCGAAGGCTTGGGGAGCCCCACCCCGCAACGGGGCTGACCGAACGGGCAAGGCCCTGGCCCGAGCGGCCGCCCCTGTTCCCCCCCACACCCCGTCCCCCCCCAAAACCGCCCGCCCCGGTCAGGCGAGCGGGACGGTTGTGATCGGCA
>CALAFV010000464.1 GCA_937891445.1 uncultured Phycisphaerales bacterium
GGGGGGGCCGGGGTTTGGGGGGCGGGGCGGGCCGCGCAGCCGCCGGGAAGGCCGGTGAGGGTTCCGGCGGCGAGGATGAGGATGGCTGCGGTCGCGGCCGTGCGCGGCATCGGTGCTCCTTGCCCTCTCTTCTTGCGCACCGCCGGTGCTACTGCTTGTTGCCCTTGCGGGTTCGGCTCTGGCGGGCGGCGGGCTTGGCGGCCCGGCGGGCGCCGTCGGCGGGGGCGGTGGTGCGGCGAGACACAGTTTTAGGTTTGGTCCCGGCGCCGTCTGTGGTTACCGGCTGGGGAGCGGCAGCGGCGGGCGCCCCGGCGGGGAGGGCGTCGGCCCATGCCTGGAGCAGGGGGTAGACGCGGGCCATCTCGCCGGCGCGGACCTTGCGCTCCAGGGCGGCGGCTGCCGCCTCGGCGTCGGCGTCCTCGGGGACGACGCCGGCCTCGACCAGGCGGCGGAGGATGCGGTCGTCCACGGGGGCGGCGTGCACCCCCAGGCACAGGAGGCAGACCCGCGCCGACACGAACGGCGGGACGCCCTCAAGGGAGTCGAGGTAGGCCTTCGCGTCGCGCTTGCTGAGGTCGGCGATGGGCTGGAGCGTGACGGCGTGCTCGCGGAGGAAGAGTTCGTTGAGGGCCGCGCGCAGGCGCTGGGCCCGCTCCTGCACACGCGGGTAGCCGGCGCCGAGCATCGCGACGATCTCGTCGGGGAGGCAGACACGCAGTTCGTTGAAGTCCACAACGTTGCGGGCGATGCGCTTCAGGGCGGCCTCGGCGTCCGCGACGGTGGCCTCCCAGATGAGCATGGAGCGGAGGAACTCGCCCAGCAGGGGCTCGGCGGGGTCGATGAGCGCGGGATCGGGGATGGGGACGGCGTGCGGTGTGACCGCGCCGGGGCCCTCGGAGAGCCGCTTGAGCAGGGCGTTGAGCGCCTTGAGGCCAGGGTCGGCGGGGGGCGTCACGGCTGAGGCTCCTCCCCATCTTCCCCCTCGTGGGACGGCCCGCCGCGGGCGCGGGGTGGGGTGGGGGGATTGTTTCCCTCAGCCGGGGCGCCGTCCGGTCCGGCGGCGGAATCCGTGGCGGGGCTCTCGGCGGAGGCACGGGCGATGGCGCGGAGGACCTCGGCTTGCTTCTTGAGGCTCACATCGGCGCGGAAGTTGAGCGTGGGGACGGCGCGCATCGCGACCAGGTCGCCGACCTCGTGGCGGATGTGACCGGCGGCGTGGCGGATGGCGTGCATGGTCAGGTCCTGCTTCTCTTCGGGGAGGACGGAGATCAGGACGTCGGCGGTCTTGAGGTCCGGCGTGACGCGGACGCTGGTGACGGTGACCAGGCCGCCGAAGCGCGGGTCGGCCAGGCCGCGGGCGAGGACCTCCTGCACGGCGCGCTGGAGGGTGGAGGCGATCTGCTCGGTGCGGCGGGTCATGGGGTGTCGGGTGCGGTGTCCGTGTGGTCGCGTGATTCTTCCGGGGTCCACAAGGGCGTGCCGTCGTCGTCGGTGAAGTCGCCGACGAGTTGGTCGCCGTGGAGGACCTGGCGGGAGTAGTCGCCCAACTCGGCGTCGGGGAGGGCGCGGAGTTTGTCGAGGATCCGGTCCAGGACGGAGGCGAGGTAGCGGGCGTCGGAGGAGACGGCGGCGAGGCCGAGGCGTGCGGCGTTCATGGAGTCGGTCAGCCCCACCTCCGCCACGGAGACCATGTGCTCGCGGTGGAGGCGGTCCTTGACCGACCGGACGACGCGGCGCTTGTCCTTGATCGACTCGGCGCCGCGGATGAGCAGTTCGAACTGAAGAACGGCGAGGTGCATGGGAAATGGCCAAAGCAACAAAGGGTCAAAGGGCCAAAGCCGGACCTGCGCCCTCTCTGCCAACGTCCAGTTTGGCCATTTGGCGATCCGCCATGTGGCCCTTTCTCAGAGGCTCCTCTTCACCTCCACCTTCTTGTAGCACTCGAGGATGTCGCCTTCCTTGATGTCGTCGTAGCCGGCGATCTTCATGCCGCACTCC
>CALAFV010000465.1 GCA_937891445.1 uncultured Phycisphaerales bacterium
CCACGAATGCATGGGCGAGATCGTCGAGGTCGGCCCCGGCGTCAAAAACCTCTCCGTCGGCGACCGCGTCGTCGTCTCCGCCGTCATCGCGTGCGGCGGCTGCTTCTTCTGCTCCCGCGGCCTCTTCTCCCTCTGCGACAACTCCAACCCCAACGCCGGCAAGGCCGAGCAGGTCTTCGGTTTCGCCGGCGCCGGCGTCATGGGCTTCTCCCACCTCTTCGGCGGCTACGCCGGCTGCCAGGCCGAACTCGTCCGCGTCCCCTTCGCCGACGTCGGCTGCATCAAGATCCCCGCCAGCCGCGCCGAACTCCCCGACGAGAAAGTCCTCTTCCTCTCCGACATCTTCCCCACCGGCTACCAGGCCGCCGAGAACTGCGACATCGAGCCCGGCGACACCGTCGCCGTCTGGGGCGCCGGCCCCGTCGGCATCTTCGCCATCAAGTCCTGCCTCCTCCTCGGCGCCGAGCGCGTCATCGCGATCGACCACGTCCGCGAGCGCCTCATCATGGCCGCCGAGGCCGGCGCCGAGCCCATCAACTTCGACGACACCGACGTCTACGACGCCCTCCGCCACCTCACCGGCGGCCGCGGCCCCGACTGCTGCCTCGACGCCGTCGGCATGGAGGCCCACGGCGTCGGCCTCATGGGCCTCTACGACCGCGCCAAGCAGGCCCTCCGCCTCGAATCCGACCGCCCCGCCGTCCTCCGCCAGATGATCACCTGCTGCCGCAAGGGCGGCAAAATCAGCGTCATCGGCGTCTACTCCGGCGTCGTGGACAAGTACCCCATCGGCGTCGCCTTCACCAAGGGCCTCACCTTCAGGACCGGCAACGTCAACCTCCAGCGCTACGCCGCGCCCCTGCTCGAACTCATCCTCCGCGACGCCATCGACCCCTCCATCGTCGTCACCCACCGCCTCCCCCTCGAAGACGCCCCGCGCGCCTACCGCATGTTCCGCGACAAGACCGACGGCATGCAGAAGGTCCTCCTCCTCCCCGGCCAGGCCGCCGGCAACGGCTCCCTCGCCGCCGGCGCCGCCATCGGCGCCGCCTCATCCCGCTGACCGACCACCACCCATTTCCGTGCTAACCGCACACACCCGCCGCCCACCTCCCACCACCACACCTCCCACACGCACCACCCGCGGCGGCCACCCACACGAGCGACCCTCACAGCGGAGGTTCGTGCAGGGGGAGAGAGCGAACGGGGGCGGGTCGGGGCGGGGGGGG
>CALAFV010000466.1 GCA_937891445.1 uncultured Phycisphaerales bacterium
GCGATCGCGCTTGTCCGCGCGGGGCTGGAGGCCCGCCTCCGCGCCGCCGACGCGCTGGCCCGCTTCAAGAGCGAGTTCCTCGCCAACATGAGCCACGAGATCCGCACGCCGCTGACGGGCATCCTCGGCTATGCGGAACTGCTCGCCGACGACAGGCTCGAGCCCGCGCAGCGGGCGGAGTTCGCCAACGTCGTGCGGCGCAGCGGCGCGCACCTGCTGGCGGTCATCGGCGACATCCTCGACATCGCCAAACTCGAGGCCGGGCGCATCGACCCGCAGGCCGCGGCGTGCTCACCCGAGCAGGTCGCCCGCGAGGTCGCCGACCTGCTCCGCCCCGCGGCCGACGCCAAGGGAATCTCGCTGGAGTTCCGCAGCACCCTCCCCGAGGGTGCGATCCTGCGCACCGATCCCGTTCGCCTCCGCCAGATCCTGCTCAACCTCGCGGGCAACGCGGTGAAGTTCACGCAGAGCGGGGGCGTGACGATCGAGGTGGACGCCGGCCCGAACGCCTCGGGGACCCCGCGGACGCGTTTCCGTGTGACCGACACCGGCATCGGGATCGATGCCGAGAACCTTGCTCGCATCTTCGAGCCGTTTACGCAGGCGGACGGCTCCACGGCGCGGCGCTACGGCGGCACCGGCCTGGGCCTGAGCATCGCGCGTCACCTGGCGGGGCTGCTCGGGGGCGAGATCACCGCCCGCAGCACCCCCGGCCGCGGCAGCACGTTCACGCTCCTGCTCCCGCCGCACGAGATTGGGTCCGACGCCGCCTCACTTGTCCCCGCGCTCCCCGCGCCCCCCGTCGTCGATGCCCTGCCCGCCCCGCCCTCGCTCCGGGCCCGCATCCTGCTGGCCGAGGACGGGCGGGACAACCAGCGCCTCATCGCCCACATCCTCACCCAGGGCGGGGCCGAGGTGCGCGTCGCCGCCGACGGCGCCGCCGCCGCCAGACTGGCGCGCGACACCCGAGAGGCCGGCGCCCCGTTCGACCTTGTTCTCCTCGACATGCAGATGCCCGGGCTGGACGGCTACGCCGCGGCGGGCCTGCTGCGCCGCGAAGGGCACACCGGCCCGATCCTCGCGCTGACCGCGCACGCCTCCCCCGGCGACCGCGAGCGCTGCCTCGCGGCGGGGTGCGACGGGTATCTCACCAAACCGATCGCCCGCGTGACGCTGCTGGAAGCCTGCGCCGCGGCGCTGGAGCGTGCCCGCGCAGCCGCACCGGCCGCGGCGACTGCCGCCGCGTGAGATGAATGAATGCTTGCCCGCAGGGGAAGGGTGATCGACGGGATTCGAACCCGCGACCCCGAGGATCACAACCTCGTGCTCTAACCAACTGAGCTACGATCACCATCACGCCCACCCCCGGCGTCCGTCGCGGCGGATCGCCCGCTGTTCGGGACCCGGGAGCGGAGGGGACGCGAACGATACGAGCCGCGAGCCCGCCCGGTCAATGCCGGTCCGGAAGGCCCTCACCAGCCGCCGGAAGCGGTTGGATCTGTCGCCTATCGTCCTGACCCCCCGTTCGCTCGCCGAACCCGGGCACAAGGAGTTGCCAGGCCATGACCACCGCAGTGGCGGAGCAGACGATGTCTCTTTCCCGTGCGCACATGAATCTCGCCCCGGCGAGGCTCGTCGAACTGGCCATCGCCCGCGGCGAGGGAATCCTGGCCTCCAACGGCGCGCTGGTCTGCCGCACCGGTGACCGCACCGGGCGCTCCCCGAAGGACAAGCACCTCGAGGACACCCCCGGCATCCACGACAAGATCTGGTGGGGCTCGGTCAACATCCCGATGACCCCCGAGCAGTTCGACGCCGCGCTGAAGATCGCGACGGATTACCTCGCGGGCCAGAAGGACCTCTTCGGCTTCGAGGGCTTCGTCGGCGCCGACCCGTCCTACCGCCTGGGCGTGCGCGTCATCTGCGAGCAGGCGTGGCACGTGCTCTTCGCCCGCACGCTCTTCATCCCCCAGGGCTCCCGCGCCGCCGGCCCCAAGGCCACGTGGAAGCACGACTGGACCGTGATCAACGCCGGCAAGCGCCGCCTCACCCCCGAAGAGCAGAAGCGCTGCGGCGCCAAGAGCCCCATCCTCATCGCCCAGAGCCTCGAGCGCAAGACCGTCGTCATCCTCGGCACCGAGTACGCCGGCGAGATCAAAAAGTCGCTCTTCTACGCGATGAACTTCGACATGCCCGAGGCCGGCGTCTTCCCGATGCACTGCTCGGCGAACGTGGACAAGAAGGACCCGTCCAACGTCGCCCTGTTCTTCGGCCTCTCCGGCACGGGCAAGACGACGCTGTCGGCCGACCCCAGCCGCGCCCTGATCGGCGACGACGAGCACGGCTGGTCCGACAACGGCGTCTTCAACTTCGAGGGCGGGTGCTACGCCAAGTGCATCAAACTCTCGCGCGAGGGCGAGCCGCAGATCTGGAACGCGATCAAGTTCGGCTCGGTCCTTGAGAACGTCGTCGTCGATCCCGACACCCGCATCCCGGACTACGACGCCGCGACGTACACCGAGAACACCCGCGCGACGTACCCGATCGACTACATCGACGGCGCCGTGATCCCCTCCGTCGGCGGCCACCCCAAGAACGTCATCTTCCTGACCGCCGACGCCTACGGCGTCATCCCGCCCGTGAGCAAACTCAGCCGCGAGCAGGCGATGTACTACTTCATCAACGGCTACACCAGCAAGCTCGCGGGCAC
>CALAFV010000467.1 GCA_937891445.1 uncultured Phycisphaerales bacterium
CAGCGAGCGGGCCGCGTCCACCGCCGGCACCTCCGGCTCGGGGTCCCACTCGCCGCCGTACGCGCCGCGGGCCTCGCCGCCGAAGCCGAGGTACGCCTCCGAGCCGTACGCGCCGTAACTCCCCACGCCCCCGGCCCCGTGGCCGTAACCGGGCTGCTCGAACGGCCCGCCCGCCGCCAGCATCGGGTCGAACGGCCCGATCCCCATCGAGCCGCCGCGCTCCGGATAGAAGCCGTGCAGGGGTTCCCCCGAGCCGGTGCGTCGCGGCCGGTCCATCGCGCAAGTCTCCAAGGGCGGGGTCCGGCCCCGCCGGCCCGCCGTTCAACTCTTCGCCGCCCCCGCCGCCGCGGCCCTGAGCACCCTCTCACCAACCCCTGCACCGCTCCGCGCCCCGCCCACCCATCTCTGTGCTCTTGGCTACGCCGCCCGCGGCGCTCCGTGAACCACGGCATCATGCCTCCCCCGACCGCGCCGGGTACCTTCCCGCGCCGGCGGCGCTGCGCCCGCCGCGATCGTCACACAGTCCACGCCGGGAGCCATGACATGATCACGCGCCTCGACCGTCTCATGTGCGACTTGCCCATGCCCACGAACCCCTCGCCCAACTCCGCCGCCGCCGTGCAGGAACTCCTCGGCGGCAAGTTCGGCGAGATGTCCACGCTGATGAACTACACGTTCCAGTCCTTCAACTTCCGCGGCCGTCGCGAGATGCGGCCGTTCTACGACCTGGTCGCCAACATCGCCGCCGAGGAGTTCGGCCACGTCGAACTGGTCTCGTACACCATCAACCTGCTGCTCACCGGGACCACCGACCGCTCCCCATCGCCCGAGAAGACCCCGCTCAAGGACGCCACCGACGCCCGCATCTCCTACCACTTCGTCGCCACCGGCCAGCAGGCGTACTGCGGCGACTCGCAGGGGAACTTCTGGACCGGGCAGAACGTCTTTTCCAGCGGCAACCTCAAACTCGACATGCTGCACAACTTCTTCCTCGAGTGCGGCGCGCGGGCGAACAAGATCCGCGTCTACGAGATGGTCTCCGACCCGACCGCCCGCGCGATGGTCGGCTACCTGCTGGTCCGCGGCGGCGTGCACATCGTCGCCTACGCCAAGGCCCTGGAGAAACTCTCGGGCGTCCCCGTCGGCAAACTGCTGCCGATCCCGGACGTCTCCAACAAACGCTTCCCCGAGGCCGCGGCCCACGAGGCCAAGGGCCTGCACCGGATCCTGTACCGCTTCAGCCCCAACGATTACCGCGAGATCGCACAGGTCTGGACGGGCGAACACCCCGAGGACGGCCAGCCGCTGGAGGTCCGCGACGGCCCGCCCGAGGGCGCGCCGGTCCCGGACCTGGAGGCCGAGCCGCAACTGACCGCCCCCACCGGCCCGGACCTGGGCGTCCCCGACCCGGAGATCATCACGCACTACGCGCGCAAACTCTTCGGCGACGGCGCGGCCAAGCAGGCCGCCGCGGCCATCCGCCGCTAGCGGGACGGCCCCAGAACGCACGAGGGGCGGGCCGGTGTTGCCGGCCCGCCCCCGTGACCGGGCGTGGTCATTCACACAGGCTTCAGCACCCGTTGCTGAGGTCCGCAAGCCACGCGGTCAGAAACGCCGAGATGTCCGACGAGTTGACGTCGCCGGAGTTGTTGAAATCGGTCACGAGCGTCCCGTTGTTGAGGTCATTGAGCCAGGCGGTCAGGAACGCCGAGATGTCGGTGGAGTTGACCGAACCCGAACCGTCGAAGTCGGTCACGCACGCGCTGCCGGCGACCGGCGTCAGCGTGAGGTTGTCCAGCAGGGCGCGGGGCATGGAGTAGTCGTCGCCGAAGGTCGCGTAGAGGTGCAACTCGTCGAAGGCCGGCGCGCTGACCGACAGGCTCGCCATCGCGGGGTTGTCGCGCCCGCCGCCGTCGGCGATCGTGAAACTGTCGCTGGCGACGACGACGCCGTTGAGTTTGGCGTCCAGGTGGTAGACGATGCCGCCCCACGGCCCGTTCTCGTAGTAGACCATCTGCACGCTGGCGGCGGACATCTGGCCGGGGAGGTCCATCGTCACCGACGCGATGCGCCCGATCGAGCAGTTTTCGCCGGGGATGTACGCGTTGGCGAACGTCAGCGTGTTGACCGGGCTGCCGAAGTCCGGGAAGTCCCAGAAGACGACCGTCGCGTTCTCGACGATGACCTGCTCGAGTTCCTGCGGGCCGAAGGTCTCGCCGGAGGGGAAGACGCCGGAGACCTGGTTGACGTCGCGGTAGGTCACGCCCATATGCGTGAACGTCTCGCCCTTGAAGCCTTCGTCGAGGTCCTCATAGGTGATGACGATGTCCTCGGCGAGGGCCGGCAGCGCGGCGACGCCGACGGCGGCGCCGGCGGCAACAAACGGCAGAACGAACGGGCGCAGGGACGGTTTCATGGTCACACTCCTTGTCTTCCACACATGGACGGGGATCAGCGGGTCGTCTGCGGCGCCGGGTCCGGACCGGGCCGCGGCAGGTCGTGGCGGATCATGACGGACGTGGGCAGCGGCGGGTAGGCCATGCGCACACGGAAGTGGTCGAACTCATCCGGGGTCCAGCCCAGGCGCTGGAAGATCGACGCGAGCACCTTCGGGTGGCCCGGCAGGTCGGGGCAGCGCGACCGCGTCAGCCCCGGCCCGAGGCGCTGGAGCCGCTCGCTGACCGGCAGACGGTCCGAGGGCGAGCGGGTCATCGGGGAATGCAGTTCGGAGAAGACGCACAGTTCGCGCTCCACGCCGGGGAACAGATCGCGGTGCACGAAGTGGTCGTAGATGAGGACCCGCGCCGGGGTGCGCACGCCGCCGCCGAAGTAGGCCGAGGCGTTGTCGGCGGTGGCGTGGGCGGCGCCCAGTTCGCGGATCAGTTCGCCGGTGTAGATGGTCTGCTGGCCGGTCTGGCCGACGGGGGCCTCGAGCAGTTCGTCCTGCACGACGCCGTCGGCCCCCTCCGCGATCGTGCGGCGCAGGCGCGGCATCGGGCTTGAGCACAGGTCGCGCAGGACGGGGACGCCCCCGGCGGCGGCGGCGCCCTCGGGGTCCAGCGGCACGCGGACGCGCGGGCGCGAGCCGCTCTCCTCGTCGATGATGACCGACTGGCTCACCTGCCAGCGGACGTTGGGGCGGACGCGCGTGAGGTCGATGAGCCCGCGGACCAGGGCCATGTCGATCCACCCCGGCCGGGTCGCGGACTTGTTGATGATCACCACCGACAGGAGCGTCCGGACATGGACGCCCCAGATGAAACTGTTGCCGCGGAAGGCCTGCTCGCGCCAGCGCTCCTCGGCGCCGTCGTCGCCGGCGGTGGCCTCGGCGAGCATCTCCAGCCACGAGCGGTCCTGGGCGTGGCGGCTGACCATCTGCTCGAAGGAGGCCGCGGCGAGGCGGACGCGCTCGACCAGGGGCTCGGCGCCGGGGCGGCCGGCGATGGCCTCGATGAGGGACTCGATGCCGGCGCGCGAGGGCATCATGCGAACAGTGCGGGAAGGGTCGGTGGCCTGGGCCACGCCGCGGATCTGCCAGGCGAGTTTGCGGTGGAGGCCGAGGCGGTCGCAGATCTCGCCGATGCCGGCGTCGGCGCCGCAGAAGGTGTCGAGGACGGCGGCGAAGGCCTCCTGGATCTCGGGGAGGCGTTCGGCGAGGTCTTGTTCGAGGGTGGCCGGCATGGGGGTCCTAGCGTACCACGTTCCGATACGATTGCCAGAGCAGTTTCGGAAACAGATACGGAAAACTTGAGGCACCGAAACTACTTATCCCGTCCTTTCTCCGTACTTTTGGACCAGACTCCCCGTAACTGGGGGTTCTTCGGGGGAGTCGGTGCGGCTGTATCATCGCCCCGCCTATGCCTCCCACGGATCAACCCCGGCCGGTTCGGACGCCGCGAGCCCCGCTGCCGGCGGGGCACTACAGCCAGGCCATCGTCCACGGCGGGGTCGTGTACGTGTCGGGGCAGTTGCCGATCGACCCGGCGCGGGGGCCGATCGGGCCGGGGGAAGCGCTGCCGCCGATCGAGGAGCAGACGCGGCGGGCGCTGGACAACCTGCACGAGGTGCTGCTGGCGGCGGGGAGCGGGTCGGCGCACGTGCTGCGGTGCACGGTGTACATCAGCGACGTGGCGCTGTGGCCCGCGGTGAACCGCGTGTACGCGGAGCACTTCACAAAGCACACTTCTGTGCCTCCGGCGCGGACGGTGGTCCCGACCGGGCCGCTGCACTACGGGTACCAGGTCGAGGTGGACGCGGTGGCGGTGGTTGCACCTCCGGCCGGACCTGAGGCCGTCTGAGCCCCCCCTCCCCCTCCCCTCGC
>CALAFV010000468.1 GCA_937891445.1 uncultured Phycisphaerales bacterium
ACCGGCGATGATGGAGGGGACGGTGCTGGAGCACCGGCAGACGCTGCACCGCGAGGTGGCGATCCGCTGGGATGATGGGACGGTGAGTTGGCTGGACTTCGACGGCGGGGTCCGGACGCCCGAGGAGTTCATGGCCTCCGGCGCGGGGGAGCGAGGAGCACGTGTAGCCGAGCGGGCGGGGTTCGGCGCCGCCGCCGACACGGAGGGCGAAGGGGGGATGCGGAGCGTGCGGCGGAGGTCGTGGGGGGAGTGGCTCTCGGCGGCGGACCTGGGGGAGGTCGGGTACCTGCGGCTCTCGACGCTCGATTACGAGGATGCGGCGGGGGGGATCACGCTGAGCCGGATGGTCGAGGCGTTCGACGAGGCGGTGAACTGGCTGGGGAACAAGCGCGGGCTGGTGCTGGACCTGCGGAGCAACGGGGGCGGGCGGCCGCGAAGCCTCGCGGCAGTCGCGGGGCGGTTCATGCTGAAGCACGCGGAGTTGTCGTCGCCGGACCGGCGGCTGCTCTGGCTGGTGCCGTACAAGTACGTGACGGCGATTCCGCCGCGGGAGCCGGTGTTCAAGGGGCGGCTGGTGGTGCTGGTGAACGAGGAGACGGGGAGCGCGGCGGAGCACCTGGCGGCGATCCTGCGACGCGAGCGCGGGGCGATCATCGTGGGTGAGCGGACCAGCGGGGCCGAGGCGCTGGTGGAGATCGTGCGCGGGCCGGATGGGAGCGAACTGCGGTACGGTTGGCTCAGGTTCGTGGATAAGAGCGGCCGTGGCTTGCAGGGGGAGGGCGTGGCGCCGGACGTCGAGGTGAAACTGACGATTGACCGCGTGCGGGAAATCGGGTACGCCGGCGCGGTACGGGAGGCCGAGCGGACGCAGTTCGTGGAGGCGTGCCGGGTGCTCGGGGTGGATGGGGAGGAGGCGCTGCGCCAGGCGGGACGAGGGCGGCGGGTGGATTAGTGAGAACCGTGCGCGGGGTTGAAGTCGGAACCTGCCTCCTCACTCCGGCGCCACAACCGATGTGTTGAGGCGTTCGGAGACGTCGGTGTCGGTCAGGGAGAGGCGGATGCGCCGGCCAGCGAGGGCCTTGGCCGCGCCGCGGAAGACGAAGCGGCGGATGGTGGTCTGGCCGGGGGCGAGATCGCCGATGGGGAACTGCTGGGAGGGGAGGCCCGGGGCAACGGCATCGAGGCTCATGGATCGCAGGCGCCGGCCGCGGTTGGTGATCGTGGCGGTGACGACGACGTCGGGGCCATTGGGGTCGGGGGAGCGGACGGCCTCGCAGACGAGCGTGAGGTCCTCGGAGCCGATGTCGAGCGGGGCGGTGAGGACCTGCGGGGGGTAGGGACGGTCGGCGACGAGGCGGACGACGACCTGGAACTGCTTGCGGCCGGACTCCTCGGCGGCGCCGAAACTGAAGGAAATCGGGATGCGCTCGGTCGCGTGCGGGGCGATGGAGAAGGGGATGGGGCCGCGGGGGTTGATGGTCCAGCCGGCGAACTCGGGGGCGTCAGGGTTGGGGGAGACGATCTGGAGTTGGCCGCTGACGCGGATGGGCCAGGGATTGTCGAGGACGAGAGCGTGCTCGTGCTCGGCGACGATCGCGCGGGCGAAGGCGGGGTCGATGCGCAGCGAGGCGATAAAGCGGACGATGCGCGGGTCAATGCCCTCGATAAAGATGGGGGAACGCGGGATCGGGATCTCGACGTGTCCGTTGGCGACTCCCGTCTCTTCCGGCATCGGGAGGGGGGATTCGTTGCCGAAGATGTCCACAATCGTGAGCGGACCCTCGCCGAGGTAGGCGCTCAGGACGGGAGGGTCGCCGTCGCTGGTGTTGCTCCAGGCGAGGATGGCGCCGCGGAGGGGGCGCGAGGCGGCGGCCTCGCTGTCCGGGTCGCCCAGGACGATGCAGCGGGCACGGCCGCGGCCGTCGGGGCTGCGGACGGGGAGTTCGGCGACGACCGTGCGGCCGGCGAGGTGGTCCATCAGGGTGCGCCAGACGGCCAGGTGAGGCTGGGGGACGGCCTGCGCGCGGGTGAGGGGTTGCGTGGCGTCCTGGCCGGCGGTCCAGCCCGTCGTGGCATCGGTCCAGACCCACGGCGCGGCGATGGCCGCACGCGGGGGCGGCGCATCGCCGGCCGGGCGTGGCGCGGCGACGAACTCGGCGGCAGCACGTACGAGATCATCGAGGGATTCGCGGAGCGACGAGTCGGTTCGGAGGTCCGCTCCAGACAGGGCAGCGCCGAAGACGACCGTCACCTCGGGGCCGGAAACCTTCGCTGCGGCGGCGAGCGTCGCGGCGACAGCGCCCGGAGCGGGGCCGGTGGGGAAGCAGACCAGCAGATCGTCGGCGCCGATGGCGGACACGGAATCGGGTGACGTCAGACCGCGAGCCCCGGGGCGGAGGGCGGCGCCGAGGCGCAATCCGGGCACATGGCCGGAGAGGGCGGAGCGGTAGCCGGCGACGGCCGCGGCGAGGTCGGCGGTTCCAGTCCGGGCCGCGGCAACGGGGCCGATCTGCCACCGGAAGACGCGCTGCGCGGTGCGCTCGAGGACGGGGGAGAGGTAGGGGAGCCAGTTGGCAGGATCGCGCGAGCTGAGAGCGGAGGTGTCGGTGGCGTCGATGCGCAGATCCGCGGCGAGCCGGGCGGGGACTGCCGCGAAGCAGAGGGTGACATCCTGACGGAGGGCGAGCAGCGCCTCGAGGGCGGGCTCGGCCTCGGGGAGGGAGCGGGCCAGATCGGCGGGAGCCAGCGTGGCGTCGGCGTGCGGGAGGACGAAAAAGCCGGTGCCGACAGCGCGGGCCACATCGGCGGCGATCGCCGGCCACGCGGGGACGCCCGGCGGTGGAGCGGCGTCGGCGACCAGGCCCCAGCGCCGCAGTTCGGCCGGGGGCGCGTAGTCGATGGGGCGATCGTGGGGCACGGGCGGGAGGTAGAGGAACTGGGTCGAGGCGCGGGCGATCTCGTGCCCGTCGTGGGAGACCAGGAGCGAAGCGCGGTACCAGCCGTAGGAGGGGAGATCGGGTGTCCACAGCGATGTGCGTCCCGTGGCATCGCCTTCGGCGGTGGTGGCGGCGACTCGCTGGCCGCGGTCGTCCTCGACGACCAGCGCGGCGCGGAGGGCGTCGCCGACCATGTCGCGGATGCTGAAGCGCAACTGCGGGCGATCGGGGGCGAGGACGATGTTGGCGGGTCCCTGGCACTCGAGGGTGACGCGCGGAACCTGGTAGACGGCGACGTCGTCGAACCAGGCATGGGCGTCGATGTCCTCGAAGAGGACGGCGTGGGGGCCCAGGCCTCCGGAACCGGCGGCGAACTCGCGGGGCTGGAGGAGTTCGAGGTCGAGTTGGAGGAAGGCCGCCTCGGGGTGGTCGCCGCGCATCTCGAAGAGGATGCGGGTCCAGCGGCCGGGGGAGTCCACGGGCTCGGACCGGACCTCGGCGGCCGGAATCGGGCGGCGGGAGCCGTCGAGGAAGCGGGCGGTGACGAAGGCCCGGGCGTGGTCGAGGCCGTCGGTGCGGATCAGGGCGGTGACGGCGTAGTCGGCGCCGGGGAAGACGGGGATCGTGCCGGGCATGAGGCGGAGCGAGGCGCTGCCGCCGGCGACGTCGAGGCGGACGGAGGAGGAGCCGGAGGCGGCGACGGCATCATCGAAGGCGGCGGAGTTCCAGGCGGGGAAGCCGGGGCGGTCGCGTTCGGGACCGTCGTGGGCGCGGAACCAGTGGCGGGGGACGGGGTCCGGGTTGAAGTCGCCGCCCGGGCCGGGGGTCCGCTCCTCGAAGTCGAAGAAGGCGACGGTGCGGCGGGAGGCGGCCGGGGAGCCGGGGGAGGGGGGGGCGGCCTGCGGCGGCTGGTGCGCGTGCGCGGCCGTCGCGGCTAGGGCGATCGCGGCGGCGAGGGACGCGAGGAGTGCGCGCAGGAAGACCATGGAAGCGGATATCGGCCGGGTGCGGGCGGGGGCTGTATCGGGCGGGGGACGGGACGACGGGAGGTGTGCGGGTGGCGGTCGGCTGGGGGGCGGCTGTGGCCTCGGTGGCGGCGGGGGCGATCCGTGAACAGAACAATGCACGAAGATGTGCGGCGTGCGCCCGCTCAGGACGAGCGGCCGCTGAGGCGGGGGAAGAGGCGGATGGTCGCAAAGAGGGAAGCGAGGCCGGCGAGGGCGCCGGCGCCGGCGGTGATCGCGAGGGTCATGGTGAACGTTCCGAACGGGATGGGTGAGTGTTCGAGGCGGTAAGAGAGATGTCGAAGCGGCGTATCGGCGTGGTTCACCGCGGGTTCGAGGGCGATCACGGCGATTGCGAAGGGGTTGATGACGATGGCGGCGTCGAAGGCCCTCTCGAGTTCGTTGCGGAAGGCGTAGAGGATCTCGTGGGTGATGCTGAGGCCGATGGGGAAGCCGGCCCAGAGGAGCAGGGCCAGGGCGATGTTGCAGACCGCGGCGGCGGTGGAGCGTCGCAGCACGCTGCCCAGAAGCAGGCCGGTGCCGGTGAGGAGGACCGAAGTTCCGGCGATGAGCATGACGAGGTGGAGGAGGAAGGCGGGATGGATAGCCCCGATGGCGGCGGCGAGGACGAAGTGGCCGAGCATCCAGGTGGGGGCCATCCATTGACGGCGCAGGGCGCCGAGGAACTTGCCGGTGAGGATCTCGCTGCCGCGGAGCGGGGTGGTCATGAGGACCTCCCACGTCCGCTGCTCGCGCTCGGCGGGGATCGAGGCCGTGGCGGCCAGGGCGGCCTGGAGGATGAGGACGAGCACGCCGATGATCGCGACCGCGAAATGGGTGATCTCGTCGTGGAGGCCGACGCGGGCGTAGAGCCAGCCGAGCCCGAGGGCGATCGCCGCGGTGAGGAGGAGCAGTCGCCGGCGCGAGCCGAGGGTGCTCTGGCGGACCTCGCGCCAGAGGACGGGGCGGTCGCCGACGCAGCGGGCCGCTGACTCCGCTTCCTTGCTCCGCTGTGGTTGGGTCTCCGGTTCGACGGCCTCGCCGTTTGCGGCGTTGGCGGCGCGACCGCGACGGCGCCGGGCGCGGCGGATCTCACGCTCGACAAGCGAGCCGGTGAGTTCGGCCCGGGCGGCGCGCCGGAGGGCGAGGGTGGCGAATCCGCAGACCAGGAACGACAGGGTCAGGTTGACGGCGGTGTTGATGACCCAGACCTGGGTGATGAAGGTCGGATCGTCGGCGCCGGGCCAGGGATCCACGACGGCGAAGTGGATCGCGAACATGGACGTCAGCGCGCTGAGGCCGAAGATCCAGGCGTTCGACGGGGGGAGGGTGCTGCGCAGCGAGGTGATGATCAACAGGACGGCGACGATCAGGACGAAGACGCCCATACTGAGCATGGCGAAGAGGGCGGCGGTGGCGGCGCGGCGGTGCCAGACGGAGTACATGAGGCCGAGCGAGGCGGCGAGGATCGCGGCGGAAAGCGTGACGCTCGTCGTCGCGATGATGATGCGGGCCTCGAGGCCGCCGAAAATGCGGATGGCCAGGAGCAGGGGCGTGGCGACAAGCGTGAGGATGATGAGTTGGACGACGCGGCTGGAGAGTTTGCCGAAGATGATCTGCGCGCTGGTGAGCGGCGTGGTCATCAGGGCCGGCATGGTCAGCGCGCGGCGCTCCTCGCAGATGGCCGGGGCGGCCATGAGGGGGGCGATGAAGAGCAGGACCATGAACTGGCACCATCCGACGGCGAGGGCCAGGATGGGGGCGAAGCGCTGAAGTTGCTCGAGTCGCTCGGCGCCGCGGTCTTCGCTGATCTCCAGCGTCATTCCGGCGTAGGCGAGCGCGGCGACGCCGATGAGGGCGAGGGGATAAAGGGCGCGGGCAAGGTACGTCGAGCGGTGGCGTCCCGTGACTCGAACTTCCTTCTGGAAGATGGGCCCGAAGAGCAGCATCACGGGGCCGAGTCTGGCGGCCTGGCGCAGCGTCGCCCGCAGGCGCATCCGCAGCGGGGGCGCGGGCTCGGCGGGGGGGAGCGCGGCGTGCGCGAGCAGGACGATCAGCGGCAGGCAGATGAGGGAGATGGCGGCGCCGGTGAGGAGCGCGCGGGTCGAGGAGGTAAAGGTGAGCGGCGCGACCGGGTCGGCGAAGGCGGAGGCGACCTGGAGCGTCCCGCCGAGCACGACGAGTCCCAGCGTGTTCCACAGGTGCGGGCGCCGGGAGGCCAGGACGGAGGAGATCAGGGCGAGAGCGAAGGCGAGCAGGCCGAGGCTCTGGAGGAACCCGCGGGCCGATGCGGACGTTTGCGTGAGAGTGTCGGGGCCGCCGGTACGGGTCCACGCGATGGCGGTGATGACAAGCAGTACGGCGGCGGGGAGCCAGAATGTGAGAAGGCGTGTGCGCACGGGGGGGACTGTCAATTCAGGGCGCCCTTGGTGAGGCGGAGGAAGGCGTCCTCAAGTTTGACCTGACGCGGGGTGAAGGCGCCGATGCGGGCGCCGCAGCGGACGAGAGCCTCGATGAGGGCGTGGTGGGAGCGGACGCCGGGAGAGAGTTCGACGACGAGGGTGGCGGCATGGCCGGCGGTGTCGCCGTTGTCGCGGCCGGGGCCGGCCTCTCGGGTCACGGAGGCGACGCCGGGGACGGCCGCGAGCGCGGCTTCGGCCTGCTCGAGCGTGGCGCCTCCGGGCTCGAGCGTGACGGCGATGCGCTCGCCGGCCTGCGTGCGGGTGTAGGCGTCCTCGATGGAGCCGGCGTAGAGGAGTTTGCCCTTCTCGATGATGCCGATGCTGGTGCACATCTCGGCCAGTTCGGAGAGGATGTGGCTGGAGACCATGATGGTCTTGCCCATGCGGCCGAGTTCCTGGAGCAGTTCGCGCATCTCGATGCGGGCGCGGGGGTCCAGGCCGCTGGCGGGCTCGTCGAGGAGGAGGACCTTCGGGTCGTGGATGAGAACGCGGGCGACGCCGAGGCGCTGCTGCATGCCACGGGAGAGGGAGTCCACCATCGCGTCGCGTTTGTCGGTGAGGTCGGTGAGTTCGAGGACGCCGTCCACGACGGCGCGGCGGCGGGCGCGGGGGATGCCGAAGGCGGCGGCGAAGAACTGGAGGTACTCGTCCACCATGAGGTCGTCGTAGACGCCGAGGAAGTCGGGCATGTAGCCAACGAGACGCCGGATGCGGTCGCCGTCGGTCGTGACGTCGTGGCCGCCGACCTTCGCGACCCCCTTGCTGGGCGTGAGGAGGCAGGCGAGGATCTTCATGGTGGTGGACTTGCCGGCGCCGTTGGGGCCGATGAAGCCGAAGACCTCGCCCTCGCCGATCTCGAGGGTGAGGTTGTCGAGGGCGACCAGGTCGCCGTAGGTACGGGTGACGGAGCGCATCTCGATCATGGGGCGGTCTCGGCGTCGCCGCCGGCGTCGGCGGAGTCGATGGGAACGGCGATGCGGCACACGACCGTGCGTGGGGCCGGCGGGCGGCCGGCGAGAACAGTGTCCGCGGGCATGTCGGTCAGGAGAAGGTGGACGAGGGCCCACCCCTGTCCCTCCTCGGTCTGGCCGCGGCCGTCGCGGAGGATCTGCTCCAGAGCGTCTTCGCGGCAGAGGTGCGGCGTGAGCGCGAGAGCCATGCTCGGGTTGTCGAGGACGTTGGAGCGGTCGGTGTTGCGATTGATGTGGGGGTTGGAATACGGAGGCTGCCAGGGGGCCCAGGCCGCGGGGACGGGCCCCGGGGGGCCGTCAGCGGTGAGGTCAAACATGCCCGCGTCCGCGGACGCGACCGCGAGGGTGTGCCAGCCGTCGCGCGTGCGGCAGGCGGCCTTGGTGACGGCGGCGCCAGCGGGGAGGTCCGTGATCTGAACGCGGACGCCAGCGCCGCTGCGTCGGACGCGCACGGTGCACGGCGGGGTAACGCGAGCCTCGTCCTGGAAGGAGCGGAAGGTCCAAGTCTGAAAGCGGCTGGGGAGGGGCGTGGATCCACCGGGGATGGGGACAGGGCGTGAACTCGCGGGCTTCGCCGCGTCGGGCGATGGGACGGGGGCCGGACTCGGCATACCGCGGCCGCCCCAAGGGTCGCGCTGGGCCCGTTCGCTGGCGAGTTCCGGGGCGGCTTGGACGGTGGGGAAGGTCGCGAGGGGCTTGAAGTTGCCGACGAAGTCGGAGGCGGAGACGCCGCGCCACCACGCGGCGGGGCTTGCGGAGCGCGACCCGTCGGCAGCGGGCGGGTAGGGGAGGATCGAGGCGGTCATGCTCCGGTCGGCGAAGATCGTGGTGACCGAGGTCTGCCAGGCGAGGGAGGCGCCGGGGCTCTGGCCGCGAGGATCGGGCTGGAGGACGTCGATGACGCTGACGCGGCCGAAAGCGATCGTGTCGGAGCGGCTGATGACGGGGGCGGCGTAGGCGGCGACGGTCGCCAGTGTGATCCAGCACAGGGCCGTGAGCCAGGAGCGATGGCGGAGGCGGAGGCGTCCGAGGATGAAGGCATCGCCCGGGCCGAGCAGGAGGGCGAGGGCCACCATGGCGGCGGCGATGACGATGAACGTTCCGCCCCCGCCGCGGAAGCCGGCGAGGGCGTTCATGATGTTGCGCCGCGCCTCGCCGGCGCGACCGCTCATGAGACCGAAGCGGGAGTAGTAGGAGGTGGCGTTGGCTTCGATGCGGCGCTGGTGGGCCATGAGGGCCTGGCGGGCGATATCGGCCCAGAGCGCGCGGGCGGCGTTAGTCGCGGGTGTAGCCGCGGAGCGGGGGTCAAGGCCGACGATGGTGACGCGGCCGAAGCCCACGGGGCCTTCGGCGAGCAGGCCGGCCGCGCCGGGGCCGGAGTCGTTGCCCGTGATCGGGACGGTCGCGGCGTGGGGTGGCGAGGCGTCGGCGTGCCAGCGGACGCGCCAGCCGAAGGCGTCCCCGATCGGTGTGATGCGGATGGTGCGCGCCGTGACGGTGGAGGCGAGAGTGAGCGTCGGCGCGGAGTTGGTGCGGGTCGTGGTGTCGTTGGTGGTTGCGGCGGGCTCGGCATTGTCGGGGTCAACCGGGCTGCCGCGACGCGGGCGGGGCGGGCCGTACACCCCGGCGGCGAGACGGCCCCAGTATCCCTCCTGGGAGAAACGGGCGAGCGGGGGGCGCGGCGAACTGGCGAGGTCGAGGGTTTCGGCGAGGTCGCCCGGAAGCGGCACCGTGGCGGGATCGTCGAGCGTGACGATGTCGCCGAGGGTGGAGGGAGGCAGCCAGGCGCGCCATTCCGGGCCGGGGCTGTTGGCGATGATGACGAGGTGTCCGCCGGCGGCGACCCACTCGCGCACTGCGGCGACGGCGCGGGGATCGGCGTCGCGGACGGCGGCGGCGTCGACCGCCAGGAGCGTCAGGCTTGAGTACGCGGCCCAGGACAGAGGGAGTTGCGACGCCGGCACGGCGCGCGAGGGGGTGGCGCTGCGGAGGTGTTGGATGGCGTCGTCCTCGAGCAGGGCGACGGTTGAGGCCGAACCGCCGGCAACGCCGACGGAGGCGACGAGGGGGTCGTCGGCGCCCTGAATGTAGGGAAGGTCGAACTGCACGGAACTGGGGTTGTGAGTGAACTCGGCGCGGCGGACGACGCGGCCGGTGGCATCGTCCACGAGGCGGCAGGTGACGGATTCGCAAAAGAGTGGGAGGCAGACCGCCGCGACGAACTCGGTGGTGCGATCGGGCATCGCGACGACCGGGACGGCGATGGAGGCGTTCTGCGTGGCGTCCTGGGCGTACTCGATGATGACGACGCCCTGCATGGGTTCGATACCGGGGGCGCCCTGGAGGGTGATGATGACCGGGGTCCAGGTCTCGGCGACGATGCGGCCGCCCCAGCCGAAGCGGACGAACATCTGCACACCGCCGTCGTCGGCCTCGGCAGTGCGGTTCCGCCGGGCGCCGTCTTGGGCGAGAGCGGGGAGTGTCATGCCCAGGGCGGCAAGGGCGCCCAGAACCGCCGCGAGCCAGCGCCGCAGGACCACGGCTTGGCGGGGGCACGGGATCATCACACGTGCACCTTGCGGTTGTAGACGAACCACTCGAGCATGATGATGGCCAGGGCGCCGACGAGCAGCCAGGGCCAGAGGTTGCGCGTCGCGCGGCCCTGCTCGCGCTGCTGCGCCTCGACGATCGCGGAAGCGAGGGGGAGGGTGTCGGCGGCGTTGATGATGGACTCGGCGGGGTCGAGGAGATTGACCGCGACGGCGCGGCGGACGCGTGCGCTTCCGCCCTCGTCGTTGAGCACGATGTCCTGGCTGCCGGCCGGGCCGGTCCACGAGATGGTGTAGATGCCAACGGAACGGAGCGGGCCGTAGGCGATGCGACCATCCGCGGCGGGGAAGAGGTCCTGAACGGGGGCGTCGCGCTGCGGTGGGGCGATGCGGACGTTTGTTGCCCCGATGGGCAGACGCTCGGCGAGCGTCTGGCCGGGTTGCACGAGTCTGCCCACCGCCGAGGCGCCGTCGTCCGCGAGGTAGGAAAGGGACGAGGCGAGGAAGAGGACGAAGCCCGGCTTGAGGGGCCAGTCAGACTCGCCGGGGTCGAAGGGGACGATCAGGGCGCGGGTGATGCCGTCGGCGGCCTCGACGATCGCAGGGCCGTTCTGGTCTGAGGCGAGGACGGTGACGGGGGAGCCGGGGACGACGCTGACCTTGCGGCTCTTGGCGATGACCAGGTCGGCCAGTCCCGCGTACTTCAGCGCGGGGTTGTCGCGCGACCAATCAACCATGAGGGCGGCCTCGCCGGGGCCCTCGTCGATGAGGCCGACCGGCGGGGGCGGCACTGCGCCGAGCACCAGAAGGCGCCCGGGAGGAAGACCGGGGCCCTTGGTGACTGCGCCGGCGGCGTCGCGGGTCTCGACCTCCGGGAGGGTGCGGTCGAGGATGATGACGTCGAAGTCGCCCAGGGTCATCGGGCCGCCCGCGGCGCTGACGGGCTTGCCCTCGACCGTCTGCTGGAAGACGGCCGGGTCGATGACGCGGAGGCGCGAAAGGTTGAGACCCTCGAGGCACTCGCGGAGGAAGAGGTTGCCGCGGGTGACGACGGCGACGGTCAGGCGGCGCGCCGGGGGAATCACGACATAAGCGAGATCGTCTACGGCGAGAGCGTCGAGCCGGTCGGTCCCGCCCTGCGTGGGGCGGAGGCGCACGGCGGCGATGCCGGCCTCCGGGCGGTCGAGTTGGAAGACGACACCGCCGGCGCCGGGCTCGAGGGTGCGGACGGCCTGAGCCTCGCCCGTCTCGGGCGAAGCCTCCGCGCCGGTGCGGTAGTGGGCGGCGGGGAGGGTGATGGCGCGGACGGCCACGGCGCGGCCGTCGATGGAGAGTTCGGCGTCCACCTCGCGAGGCTGGGTGTCGGTGCTCTGTACGCCGACGAAGATGGAGAGGGCACGCGGGTTATCGAAAGCGCGATCGGCGCGGAGGGCGGTGATGGCGATGTTGGGCGTGTCGGGGCGGCCGATGGCGTGGAAGAGGACCTTGTCTTCGGGAGCGGCTTCGGCCTGGCCGGCGTCGGGGAGGCGGCCGTCGGAGAAGACGTGGATGACGGCGGGCTCGCCGAAAGAGACAAAGCCGAGGTTCTCGACGACGCCGCGGGGGACGTAGGCCTTGGCGAGTTTGAAGACGCTGGCGATGGCGGACGGGGCGTCTGAGGGCTGGATTGACTCGATGGCGCGGCGGAGATCGGCCTTGGAGGAAGTGAAGTTCTGGAGGACCTCGCCGACGGTGTCGAAGGCGATGACCATGGCCTCGTCGCCGCTCCGGTGGCCCGCGGCGGCATCGAAGAAGCTGGGCTCGCGGAGGCTCTCGACCAGTTCGAGGGCCTGGCGCTTGGCCTCCTCGAGGCGCGTGCGAGCGGCGGAGGCGCTGGGGGCGATCTCGGGATCGCCGTCGCGGGCCGACATGCTCGCGGAGCGGTCGATGAGGATGATGTGGCGTGTGCCGCGCTCGGCGTCGGACTGGATCTGCGGCTGGGCGAGGGCGGTCAGCGCGGCGGCCAGCGCGAGCAACTGGAGGAGCAGGAGGATGTTGCGCCGGAGTTTCTGGAAGGGGGCGTTGGCCTGAAGGTCCTGGATGGACTTCTTCCACAGGAGCGTGGTGGAGACCTCGAGGTCGCGGCGGCGGAGTTTGAGGAAGTAGAGGACCAGCAGCGTCGGGACGGCGATGGCGCCGGCGATGATCGCGATGGTCGGTGTCAGCCAGGTCATTGTGAGATTCCAGAGAGGCGTGGGAGAGGAATCGAGCAGGCACGCAGGCACGGAGGCACGAGGGCACGAAGAAAGAGACCCCGCGACGGCGTGCGTCGGACCGTCACTTTGTGCCTCCGTGGCTTCGTGCCTTCGTGCCTTCTCACTTGAGCAATCCCCTCCGGCGCAGATAGTCGAGCACCAGCACGTCGATCGGGGCGTCCGACTTGACCATCAGGTGCACGATGTCGCGCTGGGCGCAGAAGTTGTGGAGGCGCTGGACGTAGGCATTGAGGTTGGCCTTGTACGCCTTGAGCAGCGGTGCCGATATGGTGAGTTCCGCGGTATCGCCGTCCTCGATGTCCTTGAGGCGCAGGTCGCCGCCGATGGGTGGGTCCACTTCCTGCGGGGAGAGGATCTGGATGGCGAAGAGGTCGTAGCCGTGGCCGACGAGCAGGCGCAGGCCGGTCTCGTAGCCTTCTTTGAAGAACATGTCGGAAAGGAGGACCATCACGCCCTTGCCGCGGCGGGTGATGGCGATGCGTTTGGCGCCCTCGGTGAAGCGGGCCGTGCCGCCGGGCTCGAGCGTGCAGATCCAGCGGACGACGTCCTGAAGCCGCCGGCGGCCGCGCAGGTCGCGGACGGTGGAGACGATCCCGCCCTCGGCGGCGCCGATCGCGGTGAGGGCGACGCGGTTGAGGTTGACCAGGCCGATGTAGGCCAGCGCCGTCGCGAGTTTCTGCATGAAGAGGAACTTGTTGGGCTCGCCGGTGTCCTCCGAGCCGGAGCAGTCGAGGACGATGTGCAGCGAAAGGTCCTCTTCTTCGAGGAAGAGTTTGAGGAAAAGGCGGTCGAGGCGGCCGAAGAGGTTCCAGTCGATGTGGCGGAGGTCGTCGCCGACGACGTAGGGGCGGTGGTCGGCGAACTCGACGCTCTCGCCGCGTTTCTTGGACCGGCGTTCGCCCTTGAGTTTGCCGGAGAAGATCTTGCGCGACGCGACGTCGAGTTGGCCGAGCCTCGCGACGAGATCGGGCTCGAGGAGGTCCTCGATGGACTTGGGGCGCGTGATGGAGGGGGTGCGGAGCATTCGGTGTTCGATGGTGTGAACTCAGGGCAGAAGCGCGGAGGACGTGGAAGGAGCAGAGAGACGCGGAATCGCAGACACAGTTATGTTCGGACGCTCATTCGTTTGGTTCCGGCGGCTGCGCGGGTGGGGGTGGGCTGAAGGGGTATCGCCGGGTCGGCCCGGCGGTCTCGGAGAGCGGCGGGGCGTAGACGGGCTCGCCGTGGAAGTACCGTTGGCTGCCGCGGCGGGTGTACCAGCGGGAGAGGGAGTTCAGTTCGCCACGGCCGCCACCGAAGACGAACCACGTATCCACCCACTCGATGGTCTGGTCGTCCTGGTGGATGAAACGTCCGCCGGGCTGGTAGACGCGGGCGAGCAGTTGCGGCGGATTCGTGTCGTACAGGAGCCGATCGCGGCGGGAGACGCGGAGATCGTCGAGCGCGGCGTGGACCTCGGCTTGGGACATGCCGGGGCGGAAGTGGCGGCTCAGGACCGCGTGGAACTCCGCGTCGAGCATGTTGGCGTGGAGGGGGTAGGGGGCGCAAGCCGCCAACGCGATGCTCATGGCGCCGGCAATCAGAGCAAGCGTGTTTGTGAGCATCGGAAGCTCTCCAAGTCAGAACGCAGAGTGAACTCGCTGCGCTTCACGCCCATGGTTTTTCTCTGCGTGCTCTGCGCCCTATGTCACGTTCCTGCCTCGTTATGCCTTCACCGGCTCCCGTGGCGTCAACTCCATGATCTGGCGCACGAGGGCGTCGGCATCGACGCGGTCGGCTTCGGCCTCGAAGTTGAGCAGGACGCGGTGGCGCAGTGCCAGAAGGGCGACGTCCTGGATGTCCTTGTAGCCGACGTGGTAGCGGCCGTCGGTCAGAGCCTTGACCTTGGCGCCAAGGAGCAGCGCCTGGGCGCCGCGGGGGCTGGAGCCGCAGCGGATGTACTTGCTCGTCGGGCCGCCCTCGCCGCCGGCCTGGAACTGGCCGCCCGGGTGCGTCGCGAGCACGAGCCTCGCGGCGTACTCCTTCACGTGCGGGGCGACGATCGCGCCGCGGATGAGAGCCTGCGCCTCGAGAATCTGCTTGCCGTCCAGCAGCGGCTTCACTTCGGGCGTGGCCGTACCGGTCGTGCGGTCGAGGACCGTCAGCAGGTCGTCAAGTTGGCTGTAGCCGACGTTGATCTTGAAGAGGAAGCGGTCGAGTTGGGCCTCCGGAAGCGGGTAGGTGCCCTCCTGCTCGATCGGGTTCTGCGTCGCCAGGACGAAGAA
>CALAFV010000469.1 GCA_937891445.1 uncultured Phycisphaerales bacterium
TCGACCCCTCGCACCTGATCTGGCAGGGGATCGACCCCGTCAAGTTCATCAACGCGTTCCCCGACCGCATCTACCACTGCCATATCAAGGATGCGATCCGCATGCTCGACGGCGAATCGTCGATCCTGGCGTCGCACCTGGCCTTCGGCGACCACCGGCGCGGGTGGGACTTCCGCTCGCCCGGCCGCGGGGAAGTCAACTTCGAGGAGATCATCCGGGCGTTGAACAGGATCGGGTACGCCGGGCCGCTGTCGGTGGAGTGGGAAGACAGCGGGATGGACCGCCTGCACGGGGCACGTGAGGCGTGCGACCTGCTCAAGCGTCTGGACTTCGAGCCTTCGACGCGGGCGTTCGACAGCGCGTTCGAGAAGTAGAGCAGCGAGGGCCGCATGGCGACGCCACTGAGTTTCGGGATGATCGGCGGCGGGCAGGGGGCGTTCATCGGCGCGGTGCACCGGACCGCGGCGATCATGGACGGGCAGGCGCGGCTGGTCGCCGGGGCGCTGTCGAGCACGCCGGAGCGGGCCCTGGCCTCGGGCCGTGCGCTGGGGCTGGCGGACGATCGCAACTACCCGACGTGGCGGGCGATGCTCGAAGGGGAACTGGCGCGGCCACGCGAGGAACGGATCGACTTCGTGTCGATCGTCACGCCCAACCACGCGCACTTCGAGCCGGCCAGGGCGTTCGCCGAGGCGGGATTCCACGTCGTGCTGGACAAGCCGATGGTGCTCAACTCCGAGCAGGCGGAGGAACTCGTGCGGGTCGTGCGGGCGTCGGGCGTTGTGTTCGCGGTGACGTACAACTACACCGGGTACCCGATGGTCAAGCGGGCGGCGGAACTGGTCCGCTCGGGAGCGATCGGCCCGGTACGCAAGGTCTTCGTCGAGTACCACCAGGGGTGGCTCGCAACGCATCTCGAGGCGACGGGGCAGAAGCAGGCCGCGTGGCGGACCGATCCGTCCCTGGCGGGCGCCGGTGCGGTGGGGGACATCGGCTCGCACGCGGAGAACCTCGTCTCGACGGTGACGGGATTGCGGATCGCCGAACTGTGCGCAGACGTTTCGACCTTCGTACCGGGGCGTCGGATCGACGATGATGCCGCGGTGCTGTTGCGCTTCGAGGGGGGCGCCAGGGGCGTGCTGACCTGCTCGCAGGTGTGCGTGGGGGAGGAGAACAACCTGAGCCTCCGCATCTACGGCGAAAAGGGGGCGCTGGCGTGGCGGCAGGAGAACCCCAACGAACTCTGGTACACGCCGGAGTCAGGGCCGCGGCGGCTCATCACACGCGGCACTCCGGACGCCGGCGAAGCCGCGGCCCGCGCGACGCGCATCCCCCCCGGCCATCCTGAGGGGTTCTTTGAGGCGTTCGCGAACATCTACCGCGGTGTGGTCGAAGCGATCCGGGCGCAGCGGGAGGGGCGTGCGCCGACGGGGCTGGGCACAGAGTTCCCGACGGTCGAGGACGGCGCACGCGGCGTTCGGTTCATCGAGAAGGTGCTCGAGAGCGGCCGCGCGGGCGGCGTCTGGGTCCGCATGGGCTGACAAAGTCACGCCGGGGATGAGCCCCCTTCTCATTTCCTCCCCCCGTCCACTCAATCCCGCGCTTATCAACGGTTTTGCGCACAGATCGTGCGCGCCAACCA
>CALAFV010000470.1 GCA_937891445.1 uncultured Phycisphaerales bacterium
CCTGAGGCCCCCGCCCCCCTCCATCCCCACTCAACGACCCACGTCCCCACTCACGGGCCGTCGCCACGCGCCTCTTCCCCCGGTGGGCCGGTGGCACGGGTCCATGATGCTTTCATGGCGTCGTCGTACGGGAGCATCATGACTCCGAACATGGATGACGCCGCGACGCTCCGCGGCAGGGCGGGGCGCACGGGCTTGTGGGGCACGCCCATCGCGCGGGCGGTCGCGAGCCGGCACAGAAGGCGGGTGATGGGCGCCGCCGCGCGGATCGCGGCGGCGCAGGTGATCGGGAGTTTCGCGGGGGGCGGGGCGGAGCGGCTAGCGTACAACCTGGCGGTCGGGCTCGGGGCGGCGGGGGCGCGGTCGTACGCGATCGCGCTGCGCCGGGCGGGATTGTCGGAGCCTCCGCCGCCGGGCGTGGAAGTGGTGGAACTGTGGGCGACGCCGCGGGACCGGCGGTCGGTGCTGCGTGGGATGGCGCAGTTGCGGCGGCTGGTGGCCGCGGAGCGGATCAACGTCGTGCACGTACACGGGCTGGCGTCGCTGCCGCTGTGCGCGCTGGCGCTGATGGGGCTGCGGCCGCGGCCGCGGCTGCTGTTCACGTGGCACGGGGCGGAGGGGGTGCTGCGCGGGCCGCGGCGGGAGCCGCTGCTGCGGTGGGCGCTGTCGCGGTGCGACCGGGTGTACGCGCCGTCGCGGGCGATCGCGGAGGAGTTGACGCAGCGGGCGCGCGTGCGGCGACCGGCGACGGTCTTCCGCAACGGCGTGGAGGACCCGGGGCCGGCGGCGGCGCAGCGAGGATCGGCATGGAACGATGAGCCGCTGATCGTGTGGGCGGCGCGGGTGGTGCCGACGAAGGACCCGCAGACGCTGCTGCGGGCGCTTGGGAGGCTGCGGCGGGAGGGACTGCGCTTCCGCGCGGTGCTGGCGGGGTCGGCGCCGGTGCGGATGCAGTGGTACGCGGACCGGACGCGGGAGATGGTGGAGGAGTTGGGGCTGTCGGGCGTGGTGGAGATGCCTGGGTGGGTGCGGGACACGGCGGGGCTGTTCCGCTCGGGGTCGATCGCGGTGCAGAGTTCGGTGACGGAGGGGCTGAGCCTGTCGCTGCTGGAGCAGATGATGGCGGGGCTGGCGGTGGTCGCCACGGATGTGGGTGACACGGCCGAGGCGGTGATCGACGGGCGGACGGGGCTGCTGGTCCCGCACTCGGACGAGGGCGCGTTGACCGATGCCCTCCGCCGCGTGGTGGCGGACGCGGGGCTGCGGGCGAGGCTGGGGGAAGCGGCGCGGGAGCACGCGCTGCGCGAGTTCTCGATCGCGCGGATGGCGGAGCGGGCGGTGGAGGAGTACGTGGAGGTGCTGGGGGAAGGGAGTTGAGCGTGTGATCGCGTGGCATTAGGAGCGAGTTGATGACCCGTTTCCGTTGCATCACCCGCGGTCCGATGGCTCAACTTGGACCGAGTACCAGGAATCGTATTGGCCGCTGCGCACGGACCTTGCACACTCCGGAGGCTGCGGGTTCGAACCCCGCCCGGGCTTCTTATCGACCTCGCGGCTTTCTCTCGCCCTTCTCCGCGAATAGTGGCAACGGATCAGGACGTGCATAATCAGGTCGGCAGACGGCAAATCCCATCACAGGTGCCCATCTT
>CALAFV010000471.1 GCA_937891445.1 uncultured Phycisphaerales bacterium
CCTTGGCGCACCCCACCCGGACCAGTAGACTTACCCGAACCATCCTTTCCGTGTTATAGTGCTCGGCGTAACAGTTGGGTTGACATGTGATCCGCTCAAACAGCAGGTGTGCCTCGGCAACACGCATGTCACGGACCTCCACCATCAAACTGATTGCCGCGATTGCTTGCTTCGCCGCTGCGGGCATTGTGCTCCTGAGACCACATGCTTGGGTCGGACGTCGCGGCATGGCGCAGCACCCACGAGGCCCCGACGCGGACTCCGCACGGACGTTCGCCGAACTTGCCGCCGCAAACTATGGCGTCGCCCTCGAGGCCCTGCTCGTGGCCGACGACGATCGCGACAACATCCTGACCGATCGGCAACTTGAGGAGGCCCGGCTCGCGACCGAGATCATGCGCGACCCTCCACCCGCCGAGGGATGGAGCCGGATCG
This sequence comes from uncultured Phycisphaerales bacterium, assembly GCA_937891445.1. Taxonomy (GTDB): domain Bacteria; phylum Planctomycetota; class Phycisphaerae; order Phycisphaerales; family UBA1924; genus CALAFV01. The sequence continues at coordinate 436 of CALAFV010000471.1, forward strand.
GCAGAAACGGCCACAGGTCTGTTTCCATTCCACCTGAGGTGACGCCTTCGGCGCTCCGCGCAGCCGCCAAGGCCGCAGCCGATACATCCAGCATCGTCTACGCCGAGGGCCGCCACGGCACCCCGGGCCTGAACGGCGCCATCGCACCCGAGGATGCACCGTCGCTCCGCGCCCTGCTCTCCACCTACCCCTTCATTGTCTCCAACTCGCTTTACGCGCCCCCACGCCAGTCTCTCAGCGTCCTCTCCGATGCCGCCGCGGCCGCCGTCGCCCTCGCCGGCTCCGATCCCGTCGCGGAGCCGCTTCTAGGCCCGGACTCAAAGGACGGCCCGCTCTTGGTCGCCCGCGAGGCTGCGGCTCGGGCCCTCGTCCAAGCGGCCTCCCAGTGGCCTGAGACCATCCGTGTCGCCCGCATCCTCGCGACCCCGCCGGACACCGATTCGCGATACCGGCCCAGCCAGATCATCACCTTCGAACCTCTGTCGGATCCATTCACCCGCAAGGAGGTCGAAGCCCTGCGTCGGGCCTACGGCCTCTCCTTCCGCGAAGCGCCGCGCGGTGCCGTCCGGGCCAGCATCCGCCTGCACTATCTCGCCGCCTCCGGATGGTTGCGCAGGCTTCAGGTGAGAGCATACTTCGACCTCGACTCCGGTTTGTGGATTCTCTCCGAGATCACGTCACACAGCGAGTCGCGGCACCCCGATGACCCCTGGTTCCAGGGCCAGGCTCCTGTCGGCGCACAGACCCCCACCACCCCCGACGATCCCAAGGGCTATTCCATCCGCCTTGCCGACGTCTGCCCCGCGTACCCGATCGTCGCGGGCCGAGGCATCGTGAAGCCATGACCACCCCCGCACCGACTCGTTCCCCGTTCCCCGCGCCGTCGTCGGTTTCGCCACGGCCCTGTCGCTCCTGGGCCTGGCCGCCACCGAACCAAACCGTCCGCGGACGCGTCTAGCCTATCTGTGCCTGGTTCTGGCCGTGCAGCTCACCTCCATCCCCTGGGAGTCCTATGTCATTCCCCTGCTCTTCGGTGACGCCGCAGCGCCCGCCGCGTCGTGAAGCGCCCCGCCCCCGCGCCTTCACGCTCGTCGAGTTGCTCCTGGTCATCGGCATTCTCGCCCTGCTGCTGAGCCTCCTGATTACCGGGCTCCGCGGCACGCGCGAGGCCGCCCGCTCCACTGTCTGCCTCTCCAACCTCCGCCAGGCCGGCCTGCTCACCGAGGTCATCGCTGACCAGCGCGACGGCCTCCTGCCATTCTGGCTCTCCAACACCCCCGCCCTCCCCCTCCTGGGCCGCTCCGACCAGCGCACCGTCTACGGCCCGCACACGGATTCGTGGGAGTGCTTCGTCTGCCCCGCCGACCGCCGCGCCCGCTCCGACGACGACTGGCGCGACGGCCGCTACACCAGCTACGAGTACTACCCCGGCGAGTGGATGAACCGCCTGGCCGAGGAGGGCCAGCCCGACCCCGTCCGCGCCGTCACCGTGCTGTTCCGCCGCGAGCCCGCCGCCACCGTCTTCTACGACCGCTCCCGCAACTGGCACCCCGGCGGCCGCCAGCAGGTCTACCTCCCCGACATGCACGCCAAGTAACCGCTCACGCCCCGCCCGCCGCGGCCTGCAGCGCGATCAGCGCGTACGCGGTGATCAGCACCGGGTCGTTCTCCATCCACCGGTCATCGACGGACCGGAACGACCCGTCCTCGTTCTGAAGCCGGCTGAGCCGCTCCACGAGGTCCGCGCGCCAGTCGCGCAACGCCGTCTCGCCCGAAGGAAGCCGCACTTCCAGTTGGGGCTCGCCCCACGCCTCCATCGCGCGGGCGAACGTCACGAGGTAGTAGTACAGCCCGTCCAACCCCGCCCCCGGGTTCTCCTCCAGCGTGTAGTGCCGGCTGATCCAGTCCTTCGCCGCCAGCACCCGCAGGTCGTCCTTCTTGAGCCCCGCGTAGATGTAACTCTTGAACCCCGCGTACGTCATGCTGCCGTACGCGCGCAGCCGGCTCACGTTCGTGCCGTCGTCGAGCGTCTCCTCGATCATCCCAGCCGCCTGGCTCTGCCCGCCGCCCACATCGTCCTTGTTCACGCTGGTCGAGTAGATGAACCCCCCCTGCTTCGAACCGTCGGCATACGGCATGTCGTTCACGGCGTCGTACATCTGCACGCGCTGGAGGAACACCAGCGCCCGCTGGAACGCCGGATCGTCGCTGGGCACGCCCGAGTCGTGCAGCCCCTGGAGCATGAACGACAGGTTGCTCAGGTCCGGCCGCCCGTGCCGCCCGTAGCCCACCCCGCCGTAGAACGGGTGCGACTTGTCGATCGGCCGCGGCGCCTCATCGCCCCCCACGTCCGCCACCGACGCCTCGCTCCACTGGAGTTTGCGCAGGAAGTCCTGCGCCGCCGGGATCGCCGCGCGGGCCTCCGGCGTCCCCAGTTTCGCCAGCGCCGACAGCACGATCGCCGTGTTGTAACTCGGCAGCACGCGGTCGTAGATCCCCCCGTCCGGCTGCTGGTGCTTGAGCATGAACGCCTGCGCCTTGACGATCGCCGGGTCCGTCACCGGTACCGTCCCATTGGCGATCATCCCCGTCACCACCAGCCCCGTGATCGCCGGGAAGACCGGCCTGTTGCTCCCCTCTTCGGGCACGCCCCACCCGCCGGACTTCTCATCCTGCTGCTTCCGCAGGTACGCGATCGCCTTCGCCGCCATCGCCCGGGCCTGGGCCCGCACATCCTCGGGCTGCGCCGCCGCCCCGCCCGCCGCCGGCGACGGCGGCGTCCATCCCGCGGCCTGCGCCACCATCACACCACCACTCAGCGACACGGCGGCAAGCGCCACGGCAAGCGGACGGATCCCCATCGTGCTCTCCTGATCCCACCCCCGGTTCCCCAACGCTAGACGCCGACGCCGTTGCCCGATTTCATCCCCGCGCCTCGCGCCCCTCGACGTCCAGCACGACCGCCACCGCCACCACCGCCGCCGTCTCGATCCGCATCGCGTGCGGCCCGAACCGCGCGATCGTCGCCCCGGCCGCCCGCGCCGCCGCCAGTTCCGCCTCCGTCCACCCCCCCTCCGGCCCGACAAGCACCCGCACCCCCTCGGCCCCCGT
>CALAFV010000472.1 GCA_937891445.1 uncultured Phycisphaerales bacterium
CGCGGCGGCCGCGGTGGCCACCAGCGCGCGGTGCCGGCGCGCGAAGCGCGCGGCGTAGTAGACCGCCGCCGGCGGACGCGCGGCGATGGGCTGGTGGTTGAGGAACCGGCGGATGTCGTCGGCCAATGCCGCGGCCGAGCCGTAGCGCCGTTCCTTCTGTTTCTCCATCGCCTTGCCGACGATGGTTTCGACGTCGCCGCGCAGCGATCGCACGACGGCGCCCAGACGCGGCGGCTGCTTCTCGACAACGAGGCGAGCGGCCTCATGCAGCGGCAGCGTCGAGAGGTCCAGCGGCGGCCGCTCGGCCAGCAACTCGTAGAGGACCACGCCCAGCGAGTAGACGTCCGTGCGCGTATCCACTTCCGCCCCGCCTGCGCCCAACTGCTCCGGGCTCATGTACGCCAGCGTGCCGACGATCTGCCCGGCCGAGGTGACGGCCGTGCCCCCCGGGGCGTCGGAAGAGGCCTCGACCGATCGGGCGATCCCGAAGTCCACGACCTTGGGCTGCCCGTTCTCATCCACAAGGATGTTGGCGGGCTTGAGGTCACGGTGGATGATGCCTCGCTGGTGCGCGTGGTGAACCGCGTCGCAGACGCGGGCGACCAGTTCCAGCCGCTGCCGGACCGTCAGGCCGTGGGCCCGCGCGTAGTCGGTCAGCGGCCGGCCGCGGACCAGTTCCATCGCCAGGAACGGCTGCGGCCCGGAACCGAAGTCCTCGGTCCCCGCCTCGTAGATCTGGGCGATGCCCGGGTGGTGCAACTGCCCGAGGATCTGGGCTTCGTACTCAAAGCGCCGGACCAGCGCCGGCGTCGCCAATCCGGGCCGGATGAGTTTGAGAGCCACCGTCCGCCGCGGGCTGGCCTGCTCGGCCTCGTAGACGACGCCCATCCCGCCGCTGGCGATGACCCCGACGACGGTGTAGGCCCCACCGCGTGCGCCGACAGTGGCCGGCTGAGGCTCGCTGGCGGCGTCCGCCAGCGCCGCGATCGCCGGCACGGGCTGGTCCAGGAACCCGTCGAGCGAGTCGCACTCGCTGATCAGGTCCAGCACCGCGCGGCGCAGTTCATCGTCCCCGGCGCAGAGGCGGTCCACCACGGCGGAGCGCTGCTCCGGCGGCGCTTCGAGAGCGGCCGCCGCCGCGGCGTCGATCTGCTTCCATCGCTCGGGGGTCATGTGCCGGGGATGGACTCCTGGGCGACGCTATCGGCGTCGCCGCTCGCCCCGGCTTCGGTCGGCGTGCCCTCGATCTGGCTCTTGAGCCAGGCGCGGGCGAGCGTCCACTCCCGTTTGACCGTTGCGGGGGAGACGTTGAGGGCGTCGGCGGTCTCCTCGATGCTCATACCCGCGAAATACCGCATCTCCACCACGCGGACCTTGCGCTCATCCAGCGCAGCGAGTTTCTCCAGGGCCTCGTCGAGGGCCTCGAGGTCCACATCCGCGCGGCCGGTCGCGGCCACGTCGTCCTCAAGGGGCACACGCGCGGCCCCGCCGCCGCGCTTGAGGCGGTTGCGGTCGCGGGCGTGATTCACCAGGATCCGGCGCATCATCCGCGCGGCGACGGCGAAAAAGTGTGACCTGTTCTGCCACGTGACGTTGCGCTGGTCCACCAGCCGCAGGTATGCCTCGTGCACCAGGGCCGTGGCCTGAAGGGTGTGGTCCCGCCGCTCGCGCCGCAGGTGGCTGCTCGCCAGCAGGCGCAACTCGGCGTACACCAGTTCGAAGAGGCGGCCGGAGGGGTCGCCGTCGGGCTGCAGCGCGTGCAGCAGTTGCGTCACCTCGTGCCGCGTCGCCTCGTCGGGCATCGGGACCAGGGTTGCGGTATCGGCGTTGGTGGATGGACCGGCGGCGGCGGGGGGCATGGGGTGCTCCCGGAAACGAACTGGTGAGAGGTGCCGCGGACCGCGCAGACGTTGAGCGGCCGCATGAAGCGTAGACCCGCGTGCCGCGCTCGCAAGCCGGCGCACCGGGGCCTCAGGAAGGTGACGCACCGGAGTCGGCGTTGCCGGCGCATTGCCGGCACGGAATCGGGGCTTGTCAGGGCGGGCCAGGCCGCCGACGCGTGCCCCCCGGGTTATCCGCCGGACTGCCGCGGGGCAGGACCGAGAATCCTGATACGGGAGAGAACAAAGTCCGCGGCCGCCCTCGTGTCGTCACGGAGGCGCTGGGCCTCGGTGAGCAGGCCCCCGGTCAGGGCGCCGGCCGCGATCTCGTCGGGGGCGCGGAGGACCGTGACCAGGGTTCCCGGGGGGCGCCGCCCATCGTCTTCCAGCGGCGTCGGTTCGCCCGGATGGGCGATGGGCGACGGCAGCGATGGGGGGGAGGCGGGCTCGCCGCTCTTGAGCGACGGCAGCGCGACGATCACCACGGCCGCTGCCGCGGCCAGCGTGCCGACGAACGCGAGCACGATGCCCGGCCACCGTCCGCTCGCCGAAGGAACCCCGCGTGCGGCACCGCGCGGGCGCTGCGACAGGGCGGCCACCGTACGGGCGGCCAGACCATCGGGCGCAGGACCAATGAGCCCGGTCGTTGAGGCACTCAGACGCTCATGAGAGATTCGCAGCCGGCGCTCCATCTCCGCGAGCCGGCGCGACCGCCGTGCGGCGATGCGCAGCCACGCGGGCAGGGGCCGGTCGCGCTCGATGGATCGCATCATGATGGCGCCGAGCAAGGTCACGATCATGGGGTCAC
>CALAFV010000473.1 GCA_937891445.1 uncultured Phycisphaerales bacterium
GGTTTGTGCGCAAAGTGCGCGATGTTTGCGATCGCTTACTGAGCGCAAGTCCAGCAAGGACAAGGGACAAGAAAATTTTGGCGGAGTTCGAATTTTCTCGTGTGGCGCGCACGATCTGTGCGCAAAACCGTTGATAAGCACACGGTTGAGGCGGGGAGGATGGGGAGAGGGGGGAGTCCGCTCACTGCGTTCGCGGCTCGTCGTGGGGGCTTGCGGTGTTCCCGCGGCGCTTGCTGTGGCTGTCCCTTCTGTCCTTCGAGACCTTCGTGGGCGTCGCGTTGAGGGTTAGAAGGGGATGTCGAGGGTGAAGGAGAAGACGCGTTCGCGGTCGGTGTCTTCGCGGAGGATGGGGAAGCCGAAGTCGAACGCGAGGGGGACCTGGCTGAACTGGGCGACGGAGAGGCGGAGGCCGACGCCGACGGAGAGGCGGAGGTCTTCGAAGCCGGGGTTGTCGGTGACTGTGCCGAGGTCCATGAAGGCGACGCCGCGGATGAAGTCCTCGTAGAGCGGGTGGTTGATCTCGGCCGTGAAGATGTAGGACCAGGTGCCGCCGATGGGGTCATCGGAGGGGAGGCCGGTGTCGTTGGCGATGCCTTTGGGGGAGACGGTGCGGTAGCGGAAGCCGCGGAAACTGTTGCCGCCGAGGTAGAAGCGCTCGTAGACGGGGACGGCGTCGGAGTCCTGGGGGATGTAGTCGATCTGGTTGCGGAAGGAGAGGTGGGTGATGCGTCCGAGGAAGTTCTCGTAGATGGGGATGTAGAACTTGTGCTCGAAGTGGAGTTTGGTGAAGTCGAAGTCGCCGCCGAGGGCGCCGACCTGCTCGGCGGAGAGTTCGATGCGGGCGCCGCGCGTGGGGGCGAAGGGGTCGTCGAAGGTGGAGCGGACCAGGCGGACGCCCAAGCCGGTGAGGACGGCGGGGTCCTCGAACTGGAAGACCTCGGTGGGCGCGGAGGAGTTGATGTCGTCGAGGTCCACGCGCACGGCGCGGAGGGTGAAGGCGGCGTCCCAGCGGTCGCCGAAGCGACGGCCGAGGCTGATGGAGGTGCCGTAGCGGGTTTCGTCGTAGTCGCGGAGTTCCTGCTCGGTGTAGAAGAGCGCGCCGCCGAGGGAGTAGCGGCTTTCGAGGAAGTAAGGGTCGCTGAGGGAGACGCGGTACTCCTGGAACTCGGTGCCGGGCTGGAGGGTGAGGTTGAAGACCTGCCCGGCGCCGCGGAAGGCGCGGCCGGTGATGAGTTCTTCGAACGTCTCCGGGGGGTCGGCGATGTCGAAGTTGCGCTGGGTGAGGGAGATGCCGCCGCGGAGGCCCAGGTCGGAGTTGACGCCGACGCCGAAGGAGAACGAGCCGGTGTTGTACTCCTTGACCTCGACGACGACGTCGCGGTGCTCGGTTCCCGCCACGGCGGGGTCGGGGTCCTGGATGGTGACGCGGACGGAGCCGGGCTTGAAGAGGCGGAGGCGCTCGAGATAGCGGCGCGTTTCCTCGGCGCCGGTGGCGTCGAGGGGGCGGTCGGGGAGGAGGCGGACGTGGCGGCGGATGACCTTCTGCTGGGTGATGTCGTTGCCGCGGATGTGGACCAGGCCGGTGAGCCAGCGCTGGCCCTCGTGGACGATCAGGAGCATGTCCACCTGGGGGCTGTGCTCGTCGCGGAGTTCGACGACCTGGACGCGGGCGTCGGCGTAGCCGAGGCGGCCGTAGGCCTCGCGGACGGCGCGGACGGAGCGCGCGGACTTGTCGCGGCTGAAGGCGTCGCCGGGCTTGATGGTCATGAGGCCGGCGAGTTGCTCGGGGGTGAAGACGGTCAGCGGCCGGCCGGAGGGACGGCCCGTGCCGTCGTCGAGTTGGGCGGTGATGGAGCGGAGGGTGTACTGGGGGCCCTCATCGATGAGGAAGGTGATGATGGCTTCCTTCTGGTCCGGGCTGGGGGTGATGCGGCGGTCGGCGCGGACGTCGAGGTAGCCGCGGTCGCGGTAGAAGGCGATGAGGGAGGCGACGTCCTGCTCGAGGACGTCGTCGTCGAGGGGGCCGTTGTCGAAGATGCTGGCGGTCTTGGTGCGGATGTTGGGGCGGAGTTGGCCGGCGGAGAAGGCGTTGTTGCCCTCGAAGCGGATGTCGGTGACCTTGACGCGGCTGCGCTCCAGGACGCGGAAGATGAGCGTGCCGGTCTCTTCGAGTTCGGACTGGTCGGCGACGACCTCGGCGAGGTAGAAGCCCTTCTCGCGGTAGACGTTCTCGATGGCGCGGCGGGCGCGGTCGATCTGGAACTGGTCCACCGGCGTGCCGGGGAGGAGGGTGATGGCGTCGGCGAGTTGCTGGTTGGAGATCTGGCGGTTGCCGACGATCTCGGCGGCCTGGATGATCGGGGTTTCGGCGACGCTGTAGGTCAGGACGACGGACTGGTCCTGGAGCGTGTCGACCTTGACGTCGATGCGGCGGAAGCGGCCGAGGCGGTCGAGGTTGCGCAGGTCGGTGCGGACGGTCTCGGGGCTGAGGGGCTGGCCGGTCTTGGAGCGGATGTTGTTCCAGATGAGTTGCTCGGGGACGTTGCGGAGTCCCTCGAGGCGGATGTCGCGGATGAGGCGGCCCTCGAAGACGGCGTAGGGGTCGTCGATGGGTGGCGCGGCGGGGGCCGGTGCCGCGGGCGTGGGCTGCTCCTGCGCGGGGGCCGCGCCGGCGGCGAGCGCGAGGGC
>CALAFV010000474.1 GCA_937891445.1 uncultured Phycisphaerales bacterium
CAGATGCGGGCCGAGGGCCGCGGCCGGCGCAGCCGCGCCGAGGTCCTCCGCCAGGACGACTGGATGGACAAGAACCTGCCCGGCGGCTGAGGCAACGGTCAAACCAGACGAAACAAGACGGGCCGGGCGCCTGGCGCCCGGCCCGCTGGGTGATGAGTCGCGCCGACCTGCTCAGCGGTCGCAGCACGCCGCGCCTGGAGCGGCGCAGCACGCGTCGGCCTGCGCGCAGCAGTCAGCCGGGCACTGGTCGCAGCATCCAGGGACGCAGTCCGGGCACCGCGGATCATCGCAGCACGCGGCCGCGCCGGCGCCAGCAGCGCCGCTGCCGCCGATCATGGACGCGAGGCCGAGGCTCAGGCCGGCGAAAAGAGACGCGAGAGTGATCGAAGTCATGGTCGTACTCCTTCCCGGCGCAGGCAGCGCCGGGGCATGGGTCTGGTGAACATTCCAATAGACACGTTGGATGTGGCGCCGCGGCCCTTCGAAGGCGGGACGCGGCGAGCGCGCGATAGGGCTCGGGTGAGCCGGGCGCGCTAGATCAGCCAGACGCAAAGCACGGACTGAAGCGGGTTACCTCCCCCCGGCGACCACGCCGGAACCGCGCGCCGGATCAGCAGCATGGGCACGGTCGATTCGTCCGCCGGCACGGGCCACGGACGGCTCAGGATGGCGATGGGAAGGTCCAACCCGGCAGGCAGCGCCGTTGGCGGCGGGATCGGCACCGGCTCATCGCAGGGACAGGCCTCGCAGCGGGGCTCCGGGGCTGGCGAGGCGGGCTCGTCGCACGCGGCCGGGCCGCAGCAGCCGGCCACCTCCGCCATCGGAACGCAGCATGCCGGCAAGCCCGCGGCCAGCCCTCGGGCACAGGCCCCGGGACAGATGAAGCCGCAGACCAAGGGGCCAAAGGTCGGCAGCCAGGCGGCGAGCGTCGCGATCAGCAGGCGGAGTGACATAGGGAAGTGTCGTCCGGCCGTACAACGCTGCGGGTTCGAGATGTATTTCCGCGCCGTGTGTGGCAATTCGTGTCACAATTTGTTACACTTGCGGTATGGCCGAGCGTACCACCATGAACATCTCCCTCCCTGAGTCCCTCCGCGCGTGGGTCGACGAGCAGGTCGAAAAAGGCGGATACGGGTCGGCGAGCGAATATGTCCGCCACCTGCTGCGAGAAGAGCGCAAGCGGGTCACGCAGGAGAAGCTTGAGGAGATACTCACGGAGGGAATCAACTCCCCGAGCGTGACCATGACCGACGCTGATTGGGAGGCGCTCAAAGCTCGCGTGCACGAACGTGCGATGAAGAAGCGGCGGAAGAAGACCGGATGATCGAGTATCGCGCCCGCGCCGTCGCCGACGTTGAGAGCATCGCCGACTTCATCTCGCTCGACAATCCCGACGCGGGCCAACGCTTCATTGACGCGTTCCTGCGCTCCGCTGGCGTGCTCAGCGATTCACCGCACATCGGACGGCAGCGACAGTTCAGGCGGCCCGATCTCGCGGGGGTGCGATCTTGGCCCGTTGAAGGGTTTTCCCCAACCACTTCATCTTCTATCGGGTCACGGACGCAGGCGTGCTCGTCGTGCTTCGTGTGATCCACGGCGCACGCGAGATCCGGGCAGCGCTGTTCGACGTTGAACCGGACTGACTACGCTGTTTCGGCAGCCGCTACGTTCATCCCGCCGCGCGGGTGCGGCGTCCCACGAACGAAAAGGCCCGGCATGGGACTGAACTCCGCCAAGTTCATCCTGGAGGTCGAACAGGCGCCAGGACACCGGCTGAAAGCCGGTGCCACGGCTACTTCAGCAGCCGCTCCAGGAAGTGGATGTCCACGCCGCCTTCCATGAAACTGGAGTTCTCCATCAGCCTCAGGTGGAGCGGGATCGTGGTCTTGATCGGCTCGACGCGGAACTCGCGCAGCGCCCGCGACATGCGCGCCAGGCACTGCTTGCGGTCGTCGGCGTGGACGATCAGTTTGCCGATCATCGAGTCGTAGTTCGGCGGCACCGTGTAGCCGGTCACCACGTGCGTGTCGAGCCGCACGCCCGGCCCGCCGGGGGGCTCGAAGCGGGTCAGCGTGCCGGGGCAGGGGCGGAAGCCCTTCTCGGGGTCCTCGGCGTTGATGCGGCACTCGATCGCGTGCCCGCGGATCTCCACGTCCCGCTGGCGGAGCCGCAGCGGCTCGCCGGCGGCGATGCGGATCATCTCCTTCACGATGTCCACGCCGGTGATCTGCTCGGTCACCGGGTGCTCGACCTGCACGCGGGTGTTGACCTCGAGCATGTAGAAGTTCTGCCGCTCGTCCATCAGGAACTCGACGGTCGCGGCGCCGGCGTACCCGGCCTCGCGGATCAGCCTCGCGGCGGCGGCGCAGATGTGCTCGCGCTTGCGAGGGTCCAGCCCCGGCGCCGGCGCCTCCTCGATGAGCTTCTGGTGGCGGCGCTGGATGGAGCACTCGCGCTCGTAGAGGTGGATCGCGTTGCCGTGCTTGTCCCCCAGCACCTGCACCTCGATGTGCCGGGCCGACTCGAGGAACTTCTCGATGAACACCGAGCCGTTGCCGAAGGCCGCCTGGGCCTCCTGGGCCGCGTTCCTGATGCTCGCCCGCAGCGTCGCCTCGTTATGGCAGACGCGCATCCCGCGCCCGCCCCCGCCGGCCGCGGCCTTGATGATCACCGGGTAGCCGATCTTGGCAGCGATCTCGGCCGCCTCGTCCTCGTCCTCCACCGCCCCGTCGGAGCCGGGGAAGATCGGAACCTTGGCCTCCTTGGCCGCGCGCTTGCAGGCGACTTTGTCGCCCAGGCGCGCCATCGCCTCCGGCGAAGGGCCGATGAACTCGATCTTGCAGTCGCGGCAGACCTGCGCGAAGTCCGCCCGTTCGGAGAGGAACCCGTAGCCGGGGTGGATCGCGTCCACGTTGGCCACTTCGGCCGCCGAGATGATCCGCGCGATGTTGAGGTAACTCTCCTTCGCCGGCCCGGGGCCGATGCAGATGGCCGCGTCCGCCAGGCGCAGGTAGGGCGCATCCCGGTCGGCGGTCGAGTACACGCAGACCGTCTCGATGCCCAGTTCGCGGCAGGCGCGGATGATGCGCAGGGCGATCTCGCCGCGGTTGGCGATCAGGATGCGTGAGAACATGGGGGTCGTGGTCGGCATCAGCGGCTCACGCCGGGTGTGTGTGTGGAGATTCATGGCGGGAGGCGGCGGCTCGTCGGCCGCCGCGGATCAGGTGGGGCGGACCAAGAAGAGTTTCTGGCCATACTCCACGGGCTTGCCGTTCTCCACGAGGATCCGCTCGATGGTCCCGGAGACCTCGGCCTTGATCTCGTTGAAGACCTTCATCGCCTCGACCAGGCACACGGTCGTGTCCGGCCCCACCGTGGAGCCGACGGTGACGAACGGCGGGGAGTCCGGGTTGGGCGCGGTGTAAAAGGTGCCCACCATCGGCGACTCGATCGGGACCAGGCCCGCCGTGTCGGCCGCGGCGGCCGCGGCGGAAGAACCGCCCTCGCCGTTCTCGTCGTCGCCCAGCACCGCCGGCGCGGGCCGCGGGGCCGGGGCCGGCATTGCCGTCGGCCCGACGCCGGAGCCGTAGATCACCGGCTGATGGTTGATTACCGTCGCCGCCGAGCCGCGCTTGATCGAGACCGTCTCCTGCTGGTCCTTGAGGTCCAGCTCGGAGAGGTCGTTCTCCACCATCAAGCGCACGAGCTCCTTGAGCTTGCGGATGTCGATCATCGGGTTGCCCAGTCAAGGTCCTTGGGGAGCGTGCACAGGTTCGCCGCGCCCCGGTCTGTGATCACGTAGTCGTCCTCGATCCGAACCCCACCCACGCCCGGCAGGTAGATCCCCGGCTCCACCGTCACGATCTGCCCGGGCCGGAGGACCGTCGGCGCGAGCATGTTCGTCAGGTACGGCTCTTCCTTCCCCTCCAGGCCGAAGCCATGCCCCAGGCCGTGGCCGAAGTAGTCACCATACCCCGCCGCCCGGATGTGGTCGCGGGCGATCGCATCGATCTCCGCAGTCGTCCGACCGGGGGCCAGCGCCGCCGCGGCCATCTCCTGCGCTTCCAAGACGATCCGGTAGATCTCCCGCACCTTGGGATTCCACCGCCCGATCGCCAGCGTCCGCGTCATGTCGCTGTGGTAGCCGCTGTAGATCGCCCCCCAGTCGATCAGCAGCGGCTTGCCGGAGGCCACCTTCGTCGTCCCGGGACGGTAGTGAGGGAGCGAGCCGTGCGGG
>CALAFV010000475.1 GCA_937891445.1 uncultured Phycisphaerales bacterium
GGCCAGGTTCTTCTCCGGGTCTCGGACCTCGCCGGAGATCCACAGGGCGTGCTGCCAGCCGCCGTAGGAGAAGAACGCCGGCACCATGGCCGCCAGCACGCCGCCCACGATCCCGAGGCTGCCCACCTCGCCGCGGCCGGTCGCCGCCGCGGCAGGCGCTGGCTCCCCGAGCGCCCCCAGCGCGGCCACGGCCAGCAGCGTGAGCACTTTCGCCGCGACCGTCACGTTCTGGATCCCGGCCCCGCAGCGCACGCCGACAACGTTGGCGAGCGTGACGCCGCCGATCAGCAGGCCGGCCAGCCCGAGCATCCGCAGCCCGCCGACGGCCCCGTCTCCCCCCGCCGCGACCAGCATGTGCTCCACGCACACCACCGCGATGATCCCGATCGCCCCCGCCTGAACGGCCGTGGCGTTGCAGAACACGAAGATGAACGCCACGAAGCCGCCGTAGGCGTCCCGCAGGGCCTCGTACTGCGCCCCCGCGCGGTTGTACCGGCCCCCGAGCCCGGCGAAGGTCAGCGCCCCCAGCAGCGCAACGCCCCCGGCCAGCCCCCACGCCACAAGGGCCAACTCGCGCCCCCCCGCCAGGTGCGCCACGCGCGACGGGGTGAAGAAGATCCCCACCCCGATGATCGCTCCCACGACCACGCACATCGCATCGATGCCGCCCAGCACGCGCGGCGGGGTCCCGTCGGCAGTGGTGCTGGCCCGCGGGGAACCACCGGATTGCTGGGCTGGCGCGGACACGGCGGGAGCGTACCACGAAGCAGGCGGCGTGGGGGTGCGGGACACGGGTGTCGGTCGCCGTATCCTGTGACACCATGAGCCCGCTCCTCGCTGCCCTCGCGGTCTGCCCCATTGCCGCCGCCGCGGCCGTCCACACCGTCCCTCCTCAGCCTGCCCCTGCGGCCCCCGAGCAAGCGCCGGCCGAGAACGCCGCGGTGATCCCGGTCCCGCGCAACGACCCCGGCTGGCAAGCCCGCCACGAGTCGTTCAACGAGCGAGCCCGCCAGGGAGCAGCGCGAGGCGACATCGGCATCATCTTCATGGGCGATTCCATCACACAGGGGTGGGAGACCCAGGGACGCGAGGTGTGGGAGCGGTTCTACGCGCCGCGCAACGCCGTGAACTTCGGCATCAGCGGCGACCGCACGCAGCACGTGCTCTGGCGCGTGCGGAACGGGAACCTCGACGGCCTGGCCACGCCCGCCGCGGGCGAGGCCCCGAAACTCGTGGTGGTGATGATCGGGACAAACAACTCCAACGGGAACGACCACACGGCCGAGGAGATCGCGGCGGGCATCGGCGCGGTGGTCGCCGCCGTCCGGGAGAAACTCCCCGAGACGAATATCCTGCTGCTGAGCATCTTCCCGCGCGGGGAGCAACCCGGCCCGCAGCGAACCAAGAACGCCCGCGCGAGCGAACTGACCGCGGCCCTCGCCGACGGCAAGACGGTGCATCACCTCGACCTGACCGCCCGCTTCACGGATGCCGACGGCGCGATCTCGAAGGAGGTCATGCCCGACTTCCTGCACCTGTCTCCCAAGGGGTACCAGATCTGGGCGGAGGCGATGGAGCCGAAAATCCGCGAACTGCTCGGTGAAGACGCCGAAGAAGCCGGCGAGACGCGATAGCCGGCGCCAGCCCACACCGAACGGGAGGAACCGTGGACCGCGAATCGCTGCTGAAACTGTGGGACCAGTGGTGGGACGGGGACGTCTGGATCGCCCCGTGGGCCCGCGCCCTGGAGGGGGTAAGCGCCGAGCAAGCCGCCTGGCAACCAACCGGGCGCGACGGGGCGCCGCGGCACTCCATCTGGCAGAACGTTGCGCACATTCTCCTGTGGCGGAACGTCACGTTCGACATACTCGAAGGACGAGGTCGCCCGGATGATGCCGAACTCAAGGCCCGGAACTTCGCGGCGCCGGCGGAGGCGACCGAGGCGGCGTGGGCGGCGAGCCGCCAGGCGCTGGCGGACTCCCACCGGCGGATGCGGGCGCTCATCGCCGATCCGTCGGTCCCGCTGGATCGGCCCCGTTTCCATGTGACGCACGACGCGTACCACCTCGGTCAGATCATGTACATCCGCGCCATGCTCGGCCTACCGCCGGCGGACGCCTGAGCATCCCCTCACGGCCCCGCGGCGCACCATCTCTAGTGTCTCCATCGGGTCATCCGCGGGATGGCCCGGCGCACCGGCCGCGACGGCACGAGCGGCCACACCCGTGTCGGAGGCGCAATGGCGCGGCGCAGCGGCACCCGCAAGCCTTCGAAGAAGGAGACGATCCCAGGGCGACGCTCCGCGCGCGGCGAGCGCGAGCGAGCGCCGGAGCGGAGGGCGCCCGAGCGCACGGCCCCGCAGCGCACCGTCGAGGGCCCACCGACCGGGCGAGCGGGCCTGGGAGCGGGCGCTGCGCACGCCACGTTTTACGCGGGCCTGCTCCGCTTCCTGAAGCGGACGCAGGTCCGGTTCATGGTCGGCGGCACGTGCGCGCTCAACGTCTACGTGGCGCGAGACCGCGACACGAAAGACCTGGACATCTTCTGCCGCCCGGGCGACTACCCGCGCCTGCTCAAGGCGTGCGCCGACGCCGGCTACCGCACGGAGGTCGAGGACGAGCGCTGGATCGCCAAGGTCTGGCGCGGGCGCCTCTACTGCGACGTGATCTTCGGCTCGGCGAACGCCGTCGCCCCGGTCACGGACGAATGGTTCCGGGAGCGGTTCGTCGCTCGGATCTTCGGGATCCCCGTGCACCTGCTGGCGCCGACGGAACTGGTCTGGTCCAAGGCGTTCATCATGGACCGGTACAAGTTCGACGGGAACGACATCGCCCACATCCTGCTCCGGATGCGTCACGCGATCGACTGGAAGCGGCTGATGCACCACTTCGACCAGCACTGGGAGGTGCTGCTGATGCACGTGCTGCGCTTCCGGTACATCTACCCGTCGGAGCGAGACTCCGTTCCCGTCTGGCTGATGGACGAACTGCTGGCCCGCCTGGCGGACCAGCGCCGGCTCCGGGCCTCGCACAAGCGCGTCTGCCGCGGGCGGCTTTTCTCGCGCGACGACTTCGAGATCGACATCACCCAGTGGGGCTTCGCCGACGTGGTGGGCGACCACAAACCCAAGGATGCGTAGCGGCGCGCGGCCGACGCGCCCAGCGGCAAGGAGTCACGGATGAC
>CALAFV010000476.1 GCA_937891445.1 uncultured Phycisphaerales bacterium
CGCCCCGGCCCGCCCACGCCGCGGCGGCGCCGCCGTCGTCGGCCGCGTCCGCCCCTCGATCCGCCCCGGCCCGACGCCCGCGGGCGACCACGACCTGGTCCGCCACATCGAGGAGACCCTCGACCGCGTCCAGGCCCGCTTCGACGACCTCAAGCAGCAACTCGCCGCCGGCGCCGTCTACGGCCCGCGCCTCACCTTCCCGCGCCCCGACGACCACTCCCCGCGCCCCGCGGCCTGACCACATCCACACAAAACCGAGCCCGCCGCGCAAGCGGCCGGCCGTCCGGTCCCGTGCGCACCCAGCGCAGGCGGCTCCCGTCCCGCCGGGCAGCGCCTACCGCACGCGCGCGACCACGACCGACATGTCGTCCGTCGCCGCGTTCAGCCCCGCGAACTGCCGCACGTGCCAGAAGATCTGCTCGACGATCCGCGACGCCGGCGCGCCCGGCTCCTTGATCAGCAGGTCCGTCACCGCCGCCCGAAGCGCCGACTTGCCGAACCGCTTGCCCGCGAAGTTCACCGCGTCCGTCACGCCGTCGGTGTAGGCCACGATCACGTCGCCCGGGTGAAGCCGCACCACGCCGCGGTCGTACCGCTGCTGCGCATCGATCCCCAGCGCCATCCCCCCCACCTCGAGTTCCTCGACCCCGCCGACGCCCCCGCCCTCGCGCGAGCGCAGCAGCAGCGGCGGGTTGTGCCCCGCGTTGCAGTACGTCAGGTCGTGCGTCCGCGTGTCGAACACGCCGTACCACAGCGTCGCGAACTCGTCGTCGCGCGTGTCCACCGCCAGCGCGGCGTTCACGCGGCTGAGCACGTCGTCCAGGTCGTACACGTCCTGCGCGTGCGCCCGCAGGCTCGCCCGCACCGCCGACATCAGCAGCGCCGCCGCCACGCCCTTGCCCACCACGTCCCCGATCGCCAGCCCAAGGTTCGTCCCCAGCGGCAGGAAGTCGTAGAAGTCGCCCCCGAGTTCGAAACTCGGCACGTACCGCGCCGCCAGGTCCAGCGCCGGCACCTCCGGCATCGCCCGCGGCAGCATCCGCCGCTGCACGTCCGCCGCCAGCCGCATCTGCCGGCGCACGCGCTCGTTCTCCTCCCTCACCTGCCGCAGCCGCGCGTTGAGCACCGCCGAGGCCGACTGGTCCGCGATCGACCGCAGCAGCCCGCGCTCCGCCAGCGTGAACCACCGCGGCCGGCGCGTGTACAGCCGCACCAGCCCGATCGCGCGACCGTGGTACATCAGCCCCGTCGACAGCAGCGAGCACAGCCCCTCGGCCCGCACGCGCCGGGGGTCCAGGTTCGTGTCGTCCGTCGCCAGGTCCTCGACGCACACGATCTCCCCGCTCAGCGCCGACTGGCGCAGCGTCCCCCCGTGCGTCAGCCCGCTGCTGTACGCCACCCACTCCGGGCTCAGCCCGCGCGTCGCCTTGATCTGGAGCCGGTCCTGCCCCTCCTCGATCAGCCCGATCGACCCCGCGTCAACACGCAGCACCTCGATCGCCAGGTCCAGCGCCACCCCCAGCAGCCGGTCCACGTCCTCCGTTTCCACCACCATGGAACTGAGGCGGTACAGCGCCCCCAGTTCCATGATCCGCTGCCGCAGCGACAACTGCGCCTCGCACCCCTCCGAGATCGCCGTCGCCAGCCGCGCCAGCGCGTTGCGCACCGACTGCACGAACGCCGACGGCCCCGCCGGCACCCCGTCGGGAACCTCCGCGTGGTCCGGGCTCCCCAGCACCAGCCACCCCAGCACCCCCGCGCTGGTCCGCAGCGGCGCCGCGAACGCCTCCTCCTCCACCGGCGATCCCAGCCCCGCCAGCGCCGACGCCCGCGCCGCCGCCTCCGTGTCCGGCACGCTCACCCACACGCTCCCCTCGCCCCCCGGCACGATCGCGTCCCCTCCCACGTCGCGCACCCAGATCGGCAGCCCGGTGGTCCGGCTCAGTTCGTCGCACACCGCCATCAACGACCCGTCGGTCAGGAAGTCCTTCACCGACAGCGCCGTGCCCGGCCCCACCACACCCGCGCGCAGCATGACCGGCGGCGTCGCGATCGCGGGCGCGGCGGATGGGCCGGCGGGCGGGGATGGGGACCCCGGCGGGGGAACCATCGCGCTCCCCGGCGTAGCGGCTGCGGGAGTGGGCGGGGACGTTTCGGGCATTCGCGAAGGGGAGGGCCAGAGCAAACCGGCTGCGCCAACACAGCGCCCGCCGGGTGGGACCGGCGCATGGTAGCCGACCCTGTCGGTTCGTGCGCCGCGGCGACTACTTCGTCTCGTCCCCCGCCGGGGCCGGGGCCGCCGGCGGCGGCGCATCGCGCCACACCTGCGTCAGCAGTTCCACGAACGCCGCCTCGGTCGGGACATCCAACTCGGCCGTGTCGCGCAGCGCCTCCAGCCCCGCGTTGGTGGCCTCCCGGTCCCCCATCTGGTACCCCAGGTACGCCAGCAGCAGCGACGCCGCCCGCGCCGCACCGGGGTCCTCGCCCCCCGCGCGAGACTGCAACTGCCCGCGGATGCTCGCCCACCGCTGCGGCGCCGGCAGCAGTTCCGACGCGTACCGCGTCGCCACAAGTTCCGGGTGCACCGTCAGCAGCGTCCGCAGGTTCATCGACGCCGACATGTACAGCCCGGCCCCGATCTGCGCGTGGATCCGTCCCACCGACGCCATCGTGTCCCCGGGGATCGCCCCCGCCGCCCGCACGAACCGCTCCTCGGCGTCGAAGTACCGCCCGTCGCGCAGGAACGCCTGCCCGGCCGCCATGTTCTCCGCGTAGACCAGGTTGTCCGCAACCGACGGCGTCCGCAGGTCGCGCACCGTCGTCCGCGACCGCTTCAGCGCCTCCACCGTCCGCGGGTCCAGAGCCGCGGCGATGGGGTCCTGCAACCCCGCCTGCCGCCGCACTTCCTTCTCCCACTCGCGCTCGCGCTCCGGCGTCCGCGTCGGCATCCCCGGCACCTGCGGCCGCACGTCCGGCGGCCGCACATCCGGCGTCACCGGAGCGGCCGCCTGCTCGCCCTTCTCCCCGTTCGCCGGCCGCTGCTCGGCTTCCGGCTGCTGCGGCGCCAGCGGCGCCTCCGGAGCCGTGGGTTCCGGCTCACCGGTCAGTTGGCGGCGCAGCCGGTCCAGACGCGCGGCCAGGTCCGCCTCGACCGTCGTCACCACCCCAGCCGGCCGCTCCGCCTGCGCGTCCGTGGTCATGCGCTGGTCCGTCCGCAGGTCCGCCGCCAACTCCTCGCGCAGCCGGTCCATCACGTCGCGGTACGCGTCCGAGCGCTGCTGCGACGTCACGATCGTCGTCGGCGCTTGCAGCGTCACGGTCTGCGGCGACCCCGGAGCGGGCGTCCGCGGCGTCCGCACGCCGCGCGCCACCATCTCCAGCCCCGTGAACGTCCACTGCTGCCTCTCCAGCCGCGCCCCGCTGGTGTCCGCCGGCTCGCCGATCGACGCCGGCGGCGGCGTGTGCGTCGGCGCCAGGGTCGCCGGACCCCCGGGCGCCGAACCTGGGTCCGTGATCGTCCGCGGCGCACCCTCCGCCGCCTCCCCGGGCGACACCGGCGCAGCCCCCGTGGCCCCCGTCGGCGTGACCGACGGCGCCGTGATCGTCCGCAGGCCCAGCAGCGGCGACGCCGCCAGCGCCACGTCGCGCGCATCAGCCGTGCGCGCGGCCCCCACGATCACCGGCCGCAGCGCCCGCTGCTCCGTCAGC
>CALAFV010000477.1 GCA_937891445.1 uncultured Phycisphaerales bacterium
CCCTGCCGGTACCCCAGCAGCATCAGCGCGACGATGGCGATGCCCACCAGCACCACCACCATCGACATGCCGCTGAACAGCGACGCCGCCCCCACCAGCACCGCCAGCGTGCCCAGCGCGGCACCCGCCTTCGCGGGCAGCGGCAGCGACCGGAGACTGTTCAAGAACTGTTCCATCATCCGCCCTCCCGGCCGGGCCGACCCTGGCCCGCCCGCCTTCCCTCACCGGCGTCGACCCGGCTCGGGGCGTCCTCCTGGACGATCTGCTCCACCGCGCGCCGCAGCTCGCGCCGGCTCTGGAAGTACAGCGTCACGTTCGCCGCGAACATCACGATGATCAGCCCCACCACCGCGATCCCCACCCCCACCAGCCGCTGCCCGGGGGGCGCCACCAGGTCCGCCGTGTTCACGTGCTCGTACGCCTCGGGCGTGACCTTCGCGTTGGGGTCCGAGTCCATCAGCCCCCGGATCCGCGGCGCGATCTCCATCATCTTCTTCCGCAGGTACTCCGGCTGCCCCGTGTACCACCCCGTGAACCCCAGCCCGATGCACGTGTAGTAGATCGCCAGCCGCTCCGCCGCCGCCTCGCCGCTCTCGCGAAGTTCCTCGTCCAGCAGGTCGAAGAACTTCTCGTCCCCCGCCAGTTCGTTCCGCTCGTGCGCCAGGTCCTGCCACTCCCGCGCCAGCGCCCCCCCGCACTCCTTCACCATGAAGTCAACGAAGAACATCAGCGGCAGTTCGACGCGCTCATACTGAACCGCCAGCCCGCGGTCGCTCCCCGCCCGCGACTTCATGTCAGCGAACAGCTGCTTGATCTCCGCTCGCACTTGCCCCGGCTCCGCGCGCACGCCTTTGCGCGCCGAGCGGTTCAACCGGCAGATGTACTGGAACAGCGGCTCGCACAGTTCCGGAAGATTCATCGTCGACTCCGAAGACGCCGGGCCTCGGCGCCGGCGCCCGGTGCGGCGGCCGCGCCAGGCTCCGGTACCCGATCCCCAGTCCCTTCCTAATCAGGCAGCGTCATGTACAGCGTCAGCGCGAAGTCCGAGTTCTCGATGTCCGGCCATCGCGCCGCAAGCTGCTTCTCCTCCTTGATCCGCTCCCACATCCTCGCGCTGTCCGACCGCATCAGCCGGAAGTAACTCAGCCCCGTCTGCGACGGCAGTTCCAGCGGCGGCGTCCGCTCGCTCTCGAGCTTCACGCCGAAGATGTTCCGCATGACCATCGACTTGGCCATAAGCTTGAACTCGTCCGCGTTCTCCACCTGCCGCTGCACCGCCCGCGGGTCCTGCCGCGACTTGACCCCCAGGAAGTACTCCGTCGGCTGCGTCAGGTGCTCGTCCGTCAACTCCGCCACGTGGATCGGGCCGTCCTTCACGAAGTTCACGTGCATGAACCGCGCCGCCACCGACCCGCGCAGCAGGCTCCGGATCTTCCCCGACAACTCGTTGAACGCGATCGCCGGGTTGTCATGGTCGTACCGCGCTGCCTCAAACTGATCCCGGTCCGGGTGCAGCGCCGCCAGTTCCCCCAGCAACTCCCGCAGCTCCAGGTACACCTCGAACGGCGTCACCCCCGGCGCCGCCACCATCGACGGCAGCCGCCCCGCGAACCGGTTCAGCGTCGTCAGCCGCAGCATCTGCTCGAACTGCACCCCGCGCATCGTGTCGATGCTGAACCCCCCGCGCGTCATCTGCAGAACGAGTTCCTTGCGGCTGGCCTCGATCTGGTTCGCAAGGTCCCGCAGCAGTTCCCGCAGCGTCGGCGACCCCGACAGCACCAGGCACGCCGGCACGAACGCCGGGTCCTGCTTCGGCAGCCCCACGTCCTGCCCCGCGCCGTGCCCGATCCGCAGCAGCGGCAGCGTCTCCATGTCCGTCCGGTCGTCGCTGTCGAGCATCAGCCTCGCGTTGATCTTGCGCACGAGCACCGGACGCGGGTTCTCCCCCGTGTTCTCGTCGGTCCGCTCCGTCTCCACCACCCGGTACAGCCGCTTGACGCGGTAGTCCGCCTCCTGCCCCTGCCCCGGCTCGATCGCGTTCCCGCGGCTGGGGTACCACACCGGCACCCCAAGGTGCACCGTGAACCCCGCCGTGCTCGACTCCAGCGCCGCCTTGATGTCCAGCGCCGGCAGGTCCGCGTTGTCCGGGAAGTTCACCTCAAGCCCGCTGGGCATGACCACCCGGAGCTTGTCGAACCGCACCAGCATGTTCTCCAGCGCATCGGCGCTCAGCCTCGCCTCGACCACCCCGTACGGGTATGCCATCCGCAGCCGGCGCTCAGACGCGATCGCCTCGAGCACTCCCCGCTGCATCGTCTGCAGATGGTGCGGCTGAAGGAACAGACCCTCGTGCCAGTGAACATGCCCGTTCAGACCCATGCGACCATACCCGCTCTCCACCCGCCGCCCACGATCCCTCAGTCTTATGTCAGCCGCACGCCGCCGACCGCACGCCCGTTATCTCCCCGGCCCCTTGATCAGGCTCTCCGCGAACGCCGCGATCGCCTGCTGGAACTCCGCCTCGATGCTCGCCGCGTCCATCGGCCCGGCCAGTTCCTTGTACTTCTCCCAGCACCGCGCCTCGACGCTCTGCATGAACTTCCCCGGCGTCATCTTCGCCAGCGCCTCGATCGCCCCCGGGCTCAGCCGGTCCGAGTGCCGCTGCGCAAACGTCCGCCCCGCCTGGCTCACCGCCGAGATCAGCGCAGCCGTCAACTTCCGGAGTTGCTCCAGTTCCTGCTTCACCTGCTGCTTGCCGATCTCCGGGTCCCCCGCCGTGTACCGCCCCATCGTCCGCGGCAGCGGCGCCGGCCGCTTGATCGTCGCCTTGGGCGAGAGCATCCGCCACGTGTTCCACACGACCTGGTCCAGGCTCCCCAGCACCTCCGCCATCAGCGCGGCCAGTTCCACCGCCCGGTCCGCCCCCGGCCGCTGCTGACCGCTCATTTGCAACTTCACCGCCAGTTCGTCCAGCGCCTCCTGCGCCACGCC
>CALAFV010000478.1 GCA_937891445.1 uncultured Phycisphaerales bacterium
GCGGGGGCGGCGGGTGGGGATCAGACGCAGGGGCCGGGCGGGGGCGCCGGGGGGGAGGGCCTCCTCGGCAGGAGGGATGGAGACCGTATGAGCCTGACAGCTGAACCCACCAGCACCGCGGTTGCGGGGCACGTGACGCTGGACCCGGACAAGAAGCACGACCCGCACGCGACGCGGTTCGGGAAGTTCCTCCAGGCGGCGATCAAACTGAGCGCGTCGGACCTGATCATGAAGACGGGGCACCCGCCGAAGGTGCGCCTGCGCGGCTCGCTCAAGGCGCTGGACACGCCGCCGGTGTCGATGGAGGAGTTCATCTCGATCGCGAAGCACATCCTGACCGAGGAGCAGTTCAAGGACCTGCACCACTACGGGTCGGTTGACTTCGCGTACGACTACGACGAGCACAACCGCTTCCGCGTGAACCTGTTCCAGGCCCGCGGGAAACTGTCGATCGCGGCGCGTCTGATCACGAGCAAGATCCGCAAGTTCGACGAGTTGTACCTGCCGCCGGTGATGGCGGAGATCGCCATGCAGCCGCAGGGGATCGTGCTGCTGTGCGGCGTGACGGGTTCGGGCAAGAGCACGACGATCGCGGCGATGCTCGACTACGTGAACGAGCGGAAGCCCGTGCACATCGTGACGATCGAGGACCCGATCGAGTACATCTTCACGGACAAGAAGGCGACGATCAACCAGCGCGAGATCGGGATCGACTGCCTGGACTTCAAGATCGCGCTGCGGGCCCTGGTGCGCGAGAACCCGGACATCGTGCTCGTCGGCGAGATGCGCGACAAGGAGACGTTCGAGGCGGCGCTGCACGCGGCCGAGACGGGCCACCTGGTGTACGGGACCATCCACGCGTCGAGCACCACGCAGACGTTCAGCCGCATCTACGGCCTGTTCGAGCAGGAGGAGGTCGAGCAGGTCCGGCGCATCCTGGCGTACCAGATGCGGGCGTTCGTGTACCAGAAACTGCTGCCGACGCTGCACGAGAACATCCACCGCATCCCGGCGTGCGAGATCCTGATCAACACGCCGGTCGTCCGCAAGCACATCCTCGAGGGCCGCGAGGGCGAACTGCGCGAGTACCTCAACTCCATCGAAGCAATGCAGATGGGGATGAAGGACTTCAACCAGTCGCTGGTCGAACTGGTGGAGCAGGAGTACATCCACATGCGGGTGGCGCTCGAGGCGACTCCGAACGCGGACGAACTGATGATGCGGCTGAAGAAACTCGGCTGAGCGATCCCGGCCGGCACGGCCGGCGGGAATCCGGAGCCGATCGGGCCCACGCGCGGAGCGTGTCGGGGCACGCCCGAGCGTGCGCTGCGCGGTGTTCGACGGGGCGCCCGTAATGTTCCGCGCAACAGCCCTAACCCGCCACGAACGCGACGCGTCCGGCGGCGGCTTGTTTGTAAACTCGGGGCGTTTCGGCTAGCGTTTACGCCCCGCTGCGTCCGCGCGGAGCACCGGTGCGTATCAACGACCGGAATCCGTCGCCGTTGTCCATCTCGCCCCGCTTTCGGGCCAATGACCCGTCCGGAGCCCGTCCGATGTTGACCCTCTCCCCCGCTCCGCTGACCCTGGCGAGCGGATTCATGCTCGTGTCGGTCTGGAAACCGGTGCTGCTGCTGCTGACCTTCGTCGGGTGGGCGTGGGTCATTACGAAGGTGTACGACAAGCACGCGGCCCGATTCTTCCTCCCGCGGCGCACCTGGAACATCATCCACCTCTCGGCGGGCATGGTGGCGCTGGCGGCCGCGCTGCTGATGCCGATCCCGGGGGAGGCGGCGTTCTGGGTCGGCTGGCTCCTGATGATCATCATCCTGGCGGCGGACCTGGCGGCGTACGCGGTCGTGGCGAACAAGGACGAGCGCGTGCCGGAGCGGTTCCGCATCCGCCTGAGCTTGGATGCGCTGCGGTCCGACAAGGCCGCGAAGGAGGCCGCGAAACTCCAGGCGAAGGTGGCGCTGACGCTGCGGGCGCTCGACGAGAAGGGGAAGTACACGCAGACGGTCCCCGTCCCGCAGCCGGAGACGCCGGAGTACGAACTGCGCGCCGCGGCGGAGCAGGTGTACCTCAAGGCGATGGCGTCGCGCGCCAGCCAGGTGGACATCGGGCCGATCAGCGGCAAGGAGGGGGTGTACGGGGTGTCCATGCTGGTGGACGGCGTGCGCCAGGGCGGGGAGACCATGCCGGCGCCGGCCGCGGTGAAGGTCATGGACTTCTGGAAGGCCGCGGCGAGGCTGGACGTCGCCGACCGCCGCCGGCGGCTCCAGGGGACGGTGCAGGCCGAGCACGACGGCGTCAAGCACATCGTGCAGGTGACGAGCATCGGCGTGCAGGGCGGGATGCGGGTGACGCTGCTGTTCGACCCCGAGATGGCCGTGCTCCGCAAGCCGACGGAACTGGGCCTGCTGGATATGCAGTTGGAGGAACTCAAGAAACTCGCCTCCGACCTGCGCGGCATCGTCCTGCTGGGGGCGCCCGCCGACGGCGGCCGCACGACGCTGACCTACAGCGTGGCCCAACTGCACGACGCGTACACGAGCAACGTGCAGACGGTGGAGGCCGAGCCGCAGGCGATGCTCGAGGGCGTGCGCGTCAACAAGTTCGAGCCGGAGAAGGAGGGGGCGGAGTACAGCACGCTGCTGCGCTCGGTGCTGCGACGCGACCCGCAGGTCGTGTTCGTCGCGGAGATGCCGGACGCCAACACCGCCAAGGAAGCCCTTCGCGGCGACATGGAGCGGACGCGCGTCTACATCTCGATGCGCGGCGACAACGCCATGGGCCTGATCGAGGCCTGGGTGAAGATCGTCGGCGACCCGGCGGCGGCCGCCAAGCACCTGCGCGGCGTCGTCGCCGGCAAACTGCTGCGGAAACTGTGCCAGAACTGCCGCGTCGGGTACCCCCCGTCGCCGGACATGCTCAAGAAACTCGGCCTGCCCGCGGACAAGATCCCGCAACTGTTCAAGAAGGGCGGGCAGGTGCTCATCAAGAACAAGCCGGAGGTGTGCCCGATGTGCCAGGGGATCGGCTACCTCGGGCAGGAAGGCATCTTCGAGGTCTACAGCCTCGACGACGAGGACCGGGCGCTGATCGCGGCCGGGAACTTCGCCGGCCTGCGGGCGGCGCTGCGGAAGAAGGCTCTGCCGACGCTGCAGCAGGCG
>CALAFV010000479.1 GCA_937891445.1 uncultured Phycisphaerales bacterium
GGGGCGGACGCGGGCGTGGTTCGTCGTTGAGCCGCTGCCGGGCGTGCCGGGCGGGGCGCACACGTTCCTCACCTTCGGGTGGGAGGACGGCCGGCACCTGGCGGTGTCGGTCGAGGTGCGGCGCGAGCGCGGCGAAACGTTCCACCCGCTGCGGGGGCTGTACCGCCGCTACGAACTCATGTACGTCGTGGGCGACGAAGAGGACCTGATCGGCCTGCGGGCGCGCCACCGCGGGCATTCGGTCTACCTGTACCCGGTCGTATCGTCGCCGACGCGCGTGCGCATGATGTTCCTGCACATGCTGGACCGGTGCAACGCCCTGCGCGACCGGCCGGAGTTCTATCACACGATCCTGAACAACTGCACGACGGCGGTGCTGCGCCACGCCAACCGCGTCTCGAGCGTGCGGGTGCCCTGGACGCTGCCGGTCGTCCTGCCGCGGGGCTCGGATGAACTGGCGGCGAAACTCGGGCTGATCGAGTGGGACGGGTCGGCGGAGGGCGGCGCCGAGCGGGCCCGCGCACGGGCGGATGTGTCGGAGCGGGCTCGCACCTGGGATCCCGCCGGCGCCGTGGGCTTCTCGGCGTGGATCCGGTCAAGCCCGGGCGGCGAGCACGAAGCGGGCGGCCGCTAAGGACTCGCCGGGCAGATCACGCGCCGGCGGGCTGGGCCGCCGTGGGCATGGCCGCGACCGTGCCGCCGGCGCCGCGGAGCATACGGACGACGCCGCCGACGATCGTGCCGACCGCGCGCCCGCGGACGCGCCGGCCGAGGAACGGCGTGTTGCGGCTCTTGCCGGCCAGGTCGGCCAGCGAGATCGTCCATTCGGCGTCGGGGTCGATGAGCGTGATGTCGGCGGGGCCCCCGACCGCGAGACGGCCAAGGCCGCGGGCGTCCAGACCGCACAGCCGCGCCGGCTCGACAGTCATCATCTCGATGAGCCGCATCCACCCGATGACGCCGGGAGTGATAAGGGCCTCGATGTAGAGGGCCAGGGCGGTCTCCAGCCCGATGATGCCGAACGGGGCGGCTTCGAACTCGAGTTCCTTGGACTCATCGGTGTGCGGTGCATGGTCCGTCGCGAGAACGGTGATGGTGCCGTCGGCGATGCCCTCGAGGATCGCGTTGATGTCCGATCGCTCTCGCAGCGGGGGGTTCATTTTCGCGGCGGTCCAGTACCCGCCCGAGCCGCCCCGCTCGACCTCCTCGTGCGTCAGCAGCAGGTGGTGGGGGGAGGCCTCGGCGGTCACCGGCTGGCCGTCCGCCCGTGCGCGGCGGACGATCTCGACCGATCCCCCGCTGGAGATGTGCTGGACGTGGTAGCGGCAGCCGACGGACCTGTTGAGGCGCACGTCGCGCTCGATGATGATCTCCTCGGCGACGCGGGGCCAGCCGCCCAGACCCAGGCGCATCGACACGGTGCCGGCGTGCATCGAGGCGCCGCGCGTCAGCGTGGGCTCCTGGCAGTGCTGCATGAGAGCGCGGCCGGTGGGCTTGATGTAGTTCAACGCACGGAGCATGAGCCCGGCGGACGCGACGCAGTCGCCGTCATCGGAAAAGCCGACGGCGCCCCCGCCGCCCGCCCGCGCCATCAGGCCGATCTCGGCGAGTTCCTCCCCCTTGCGCCCGCGCGAAACGGCGCCCACGGGGAAGACGCGGCAGCGCCCGAAGAGTTCGGCCTGCTTGTAGATGTACTCGACGACCGAGTCATCGTCGATCGGCGGGTCGGTGTTGGGCATGCAGCAGACGGTCGTGAACCCGCCGGCGACGGCCGCGGCGGTTCCGGTCGCGATCGTCTCGGCCTCCTCGCGTCCCGGTTCGCGCAGGTGGACATGAGGGTCGATCAGGCCGGGGGT
Source organism: uncultured Phycisphaerales bacterium (assembly GCA_937891445.1). Classification (GTDB taxonomy): domain Bacteria; phylum Planctomycetota; class Phycisphaerae; order Phycisphaerales; family UBA1924; genus CALAFV01. The sequence continues at coordinate 1,857 of CALAFV010000479.1, forward strand.
CAGCAGACACCCCTCGGCATTGATGACCCGGCCCCCGGGCCCGCTCGCGGGCGAGCGGGGCAGATCGGGTCCGATGGCGGCGATCACGCCGTTCTCGACGGCGACGTCGGCGACGCGATCGGTCCGAGAGGCGGGGTCGAGGACGCGGGCGCCGGTGATGAGCAGAGGGCCGGGGGCGGAAGCAGCAGGGGGTTGAAGCATCGGGTGTAGGGTACCGGGCGTGAGCGGCCGGTGCGGCGACGGCCCCGGGGGCCTGCCGCGGGGGAGCCTTGAGGCGGGGGGTTAGGGGTTCTATCCTACCGCTCCGAGCCCGGGGTGTAGCGCAGCTTGGTTAGCGCGTTTGACTGGGGGTCAAAAGGTCGGCGGTTCGAATCCGCCCACCCCGATTCGGCAGCGAGAAGCCCCTCGATGAGCGGGGGGCTTTTTCGTTGCGCCGATGCACGAGCGGGGCGGGCGATGCGGCAGGGGTGGCCTGAGGGGGTGGGGGCACGACGGAAATGTGAAACCAGATGGTTGACGGTCTCGCCACACGCGATACAGTAAACCACATGGTTTCAGATCGATCGCCGAAACTGGACCGCGTCTTCCACGCCCTGGCTCACCCGGCCAGGCGGACGATCCTGCGGTCCCTCGCCGACCGGGAGCAGAGCCTCACCCAGCTCGCCGCCCCGCTGAAGATGTCGTTCCCCGCCGTGTCCAAGCACGTGCGGGTCCTGGAGCGGGCGCAACTCGTGCGACGCCGCGTCGTCGGCCGGGAGCACCTGTGCCGGCTGCACGCCGCCCCGCTGAAGGACGTGTCGGATTGGACGGAGGGCTACCGGGCGCACTGGGAGCGGAACTTCCTGCGCCTCGATGCGTTGCTCGACCAGATGCAGGCGGCGGAGGCGGACGCCCGGCGTCAGAAAACGAAAGGGAACGCCGGATGGAGACGCGAAGCGGAAGGCTCTAGGTGACGACTCCCAGCGACCGGGAGGTGGTGATCACGCGCACGTTCGATGCGCCTCGCCGGCTGGTGTGGGAGGCGTGGACCAGGCCGGAACTGGTCGCGAAATGGCTGCACGGCTGGGACGACTGGCGGCTGGAGGTGCGCGAGATGGACGTGCGGCCCGGCGGGGCGCTCCGCTGGATCTGGCACGGACCCAAGGGCGAGCAGATGGGCCTGCGGGGCGTATACCGCGAGGTCGTGCCCCCGGAACGGCTCGTGCACACCGAGATCTTCGACGAGGACTGGACGGGGGGCGAGACCCTGGTCACGCTGCTCCTGACGGAGGAGACCGGGCGTACGACGGCGACGATGACGATCCTGTACTCGTCGCGTGAGGCGCGTGACGCCGCGATCCAGACCGGCATGGCGGACGGCATGGAGGTCGGCTACCAGCGGCTGGACCGGCTGCTGGCGTCGATCGATGGCGAGGCATGACAGAGCCGAGTGATCCGGTCGATCCGCGGATCCGGATGATGTGGGTGCACAGCGCAGGGCGCCCGGCATACCCATCGCCCAAGAGGGAAGCCCTTCGGTGAACGCACCGAAGGGCTTCTTTTGCAGCGGAATCAGGGCGTGGGGAACCGGGCCGTCAGGTCATCTGTGGCATCGGGAACCGCTCGGCGAACCACCGCTGCCACGCCGGCCTGTCGCGCTCGACAGCGGCTTTGGCGCTGTCGCCATAGAGGTACATGCTCAGGCACACCATGACCATGCCCCCGCACGAGAAGGCGCCGAAATAGGCGGTGCCGGGCGCGGGCTCATCGAGGCGGAGCAGCACGCTGTGCTTGTGCGAGCCGCGGCCGAGCATGTCCACGACGCCGCCGGTCCGCGGGAAGCCGTCGGGGGCGCTCCACTTCTGGCCCTGAGCAAGATTGAGGAGGCCCAGTTCGCCGGCCGCCTTCTCCCAGGTCTGCGGCTCCGGCTCGGTGGAGAAACCGACGAACTGCATGAGGGAGCAGGGCATCCCCTTGTAGTGCTCGAGGTACAGCCGCAGCACGCGGAAGTACGCCGGCCAGCCCTCTTCGAGGCCGCTGAGTTGGTTGTCCCAGTCGTCCGTACTGGCGAAGAGGCTGTGCACGACCCGGACCACGCACATGCCGCCGGCGCGGGCCTCGACGATCCACTCGGTTGCGATCTTGGGCGAGCCGGGCATGCCCATGTCGCTCTCGGCGACGAACTTGTGCGGCGGCTGCCATGATGTGATCGTCGCGGGGCTGTCCATGCCGGGTCCGAAGTTGCAGACGATCTGTCCGCCTTCTCGCTCGTCAACCCGCGTGGGAACGAACCACGAAGAGACGCCGGGCCCGGTGGCTATCGCTCGCCAGACCTCTTCGGGCGTTCCGGGGACCTCGACTTCGACCTGCACCGATCGGAGCCCGGATGGATCTTTCCTGATACTCATGCTCGCCGTTCCTTTCGTTGCTTCGCGGCCGGAGCCGATCCGTCGCGATGCCGCGGGAGCCCGCGGCTTCCCCGCCGTCCCCGGCTCAGAGGCATGCGGGCTCACTCGGCCCGGTCGTTCCTGGTCCCGGACGCGGGGCACGGGTAGGCCCCGATGATGAGGCGATGGCGCCGTCCGCCGGGCGCCGAGTCGTCGTGATAGCGAGAGACCAGCGCGGCGACCGCGGCGGTCAGTTCGCGGGTGAACGCGGCGCGGTCCTCGGGCGACCGGAACGTCACCTCGGTGTCGATCGCGAGCGTCGCGAGCCGCTTGCCGAGTTGTTCGGACCTGCGGAACAGTTGGCCGACCTCCCGCACCACCCGGGCCGCGAGCGCCACGAGATAGCCCGCCGAGAGCCGGTCCATCGCCCGCCCGGGGTCTTCCGGCGGCGCGACCGGCCCGAGTGCGCCGGGTGAAACGACGTAGGACGAGGCCGTCGCGACCATCCGCCGCTCGGTCACGCCGCCCCATTGCTTCGTCCCGGCGACGCGGACAAGGCCGTGCGCCTCAAGTTTCCGCAGGTGGTAGTTGACCTTCTGGCGAGGGATCCCGGTGCGGGCGGCGAGCATCGCCGCCGATGCCCCGCCGGGAGCCCGAAGTTCCGCCAGCAGGCGGCTGCGAACCGGGTCGAGGGCGACACTCGCGGATTCGGGATCGTCGATGACGCACAGGTCGATCATGCGAGCGGCACGGTACTCGTGAAAAGAAAACTTGTCAAGAGGTCCGCCCACACTCCGACAGCCTGATCTGTTGGTTACCGGAACCGTGCTCGAGTGCGAGGGTCGCGAGACGGAACGCCGTCGGCCTCAGCACCCGTCGCTCAGCGCGGCAAGTTGGCGACGCCGGCGGCGTCGAAGTCGGCGGGACAACGGCAAGGACCGGTTGTCGCACCTGTGCGCAAGCAACGCCCGATTGAAGGGCGTATACCTCACCGGGTGGGCGATGCGGCCGCCTTTGGACGGGGTTTGCGAGGGTTGGCAGCATGGTGGGAGAGGGGGATTGGCCTGGCGGGGTGCAGAAGAACCGGTTATGCGCCACAATGGGGGGCGGCCGGGGCGGTCTTCCTGAGGCTCATATCGCGGCAGTATTCGGAGTGAATGATGCACAGAAGTGTGGTCGCGGGAACGGTGTCGGCGGTCGTGTTCGTTCTTGGAGCACTCGGGGCGGGGTGCGCCAAACGCGTGGACACTGGGACAGCGAAGGCGTCGGTGGTCGCCGCCGGGGACGAGGGGGCCGTGGAGGAGGGGATGCTGGACCCGTACGAGGTGCGGCGGATCACGCGCAGCGGCCGCGTGCAGCCCCCGCCCCCGCCGCCGGACCAGTTGAACCCCCCGGTCACGAACCCGGAGCGGGCGTTCCTGTGGCGGCGGCTGGCGTGGCTGGACGAGAAGGGCCAACTCGCCCCGGGCGCGTACGCGCGGGCGCTGGAGCAGCGTGAGGCGAACATCGCCGCCTGGCAGCAGGCCGGGCGCGACGCGGGAATCGCGCCCGACCGCTGGACGGCGCGCGGGCCGACGAACGTCGGCGGGCGGACGAGGTCGCTGCTGGTGCACCCGACCCAGCCGCAGCGAATGTGGGCGGGATCGGTGTCGGGGGGGATCTGGTACTCCAGCAACGGGGGCGCATCGTGGGCGCCGGTGGACGACCGGCTCCAGAACCTCGCGATCGGATGCCTCGCGTTCGACCCGCAGAACCCGAACGTGATGTACGCGGGAACCGGTGAGGGGTACTTCAACGGAGACGCGATCCGCGGCCTGGGAATCTACAAGTCGGTGGACGGTGGGGCGACGTGGAATCTGATCCCGTCCACGGCCGGGTGGGAGAACACCTGCCGCATCGCGGTCCAGCCCGGCAACTCGCAGGTGATCCTTGCGTCGCGCCGCTACGGCGGGATCTACCGCAGCACCAACGGCGGCCAGACGTGGACGCAGGTGCTGGCGGCGCAGGGGTCGTTCCAGGTGATCTTCAACCCGCAGAACCCGCAGCGTGCGGTTGCGCACGTGATCGACTACAGCAACGGCTGGTACCACAAGGCCGTGTACAGCAACGACGGCGGGGCGACGTGGCACACGGCAGGCGGGCTCAATCAACTCTGGGACTTCAACTCCCGGATCGAACTGGCCCTGGCGCCAAGCAACCCGATGATCGTCTACGCGAGCACCGGCGAGGGGGCCGGGACGGTGTGGCGCTCGACGGACGGCGGCGTAACGTACGTGCGTCGGACCCTCGAGGGGCAGGGATCGGGGGCGGGGTGGTACTACAACGCGATCTGGGTGGACCCCACGAACCCCGACTTCATCCTGGTGGGAGGGTACAGGGTCTTCAAGTCGGTCGACGGCGGCCAGACGCTGACCGTGATCTCCGATGGGTACATCCTGACGTCGACGCCGCACCCCGACATTCACGGCTTCGTGCATGATCCCGGCTTCAACGGGACGACCAACCGGCGCGTGTACGTGCTGACCGACGGCGGCGTGCACCGGACGGACAACATCTACACCGCCTCGAACAACTCGGGGTGGGTGAGCCTTCAGCCGACGTACGTCGCGTCGCAGTTCTACGGGGCGGCGGGCGACGGCCCGACGGGCCGGATCATCGGCGGCACGCAGGACAACGGAACGCTGCGGGTGACGACCTCCTCCAGCACGGCGGTGCTGACGTTCGGCGGCGACGGCGGGTTTTGCGCGATCGATCCTTCGAACCCGAACTACACCTATGGAGAGTACGTCGCGCTGCAACTGCACCGATCGACCAACGGCGGCATGTCGGCGAACTACATCTACCAGGGGATCTCGGAGGCCGGGACGGGCACGCCGAACTTCATCGCGCCGTTTGTCCTGGACCCCAACCAGCCGACGCGGCTGCTGGGTGGAGGCGTGCGGCTGTGGCGCACGAATAACGCGCGGGCGACCCCGGTGTCGTGGACGGCGATCAGCCCCGGTTGGGGCACGACCCCGATCTCGGCGATCGCCGTGGCCCCCGGGAACTCGAACGTAGTGTGGGTCGGGCTCAACGATGGACGCATCATGCGCACGACCAACGCGACGGCCGCGAGCCCGACGTGGACGGCCGTGGACGACAACGCGGGGACGAACCCGCTGCCGAACCGGTACGTGACGCGGATCCTGCTGGACGCGCCCGACGGAAGTGTGGCCTACGTCTGCCTGGGCGGATTCAGCCCGGACAACGTCTACAAGACGGTCAACGGCGGGGCGACGTGGACGGACATCACGGGGAGCGGACCCACGGGCCTGCCCGATGCGCCGGTGCGTGGCATCGCGCGGCACCCGGCCGATCCGCAGCGGCTGTACGTCGGTACCGAAGTGGGCGTGTTCGCCACGGCCAACGGCGGCCAGACCTGGTCAACCACGAACCAGGGGCCGGCGAACGTGAGCGTGGACGAACTGGTGTTCATGCACGGCTCCACGACGCTCCTGGCCGCGACGCACGGCCGCGGCCTGTGGACCGCGGACGTGCTCACGTGCACGGCGGACTGGGACCACCAGGGCGGCGTCAACTCGGCCGACATCGCCGCGTTCCTGACGTCGTGGCTCGCGTCCGTGACCGACGGGACACTGGAGGCGGACTTCGACGGCGACATGACCGTGAACTCCACGGACATCAGCGCGTTCCTGACGGCGTGGCTGGCGCAGGTGGGGGCTGGGTGCTGATTGGAAGGGGAGAGGCACGAGGCATCAGGCACTGGGCACAAGGTCACGCCGGGGATAAGAGCCTTCGCTCTTGCCCTTTGCGCCAGAGGCACCAACTGCTCCCACGACGAGCCGCGAACGAAGTGAGCGGACTCCTCCCTCTCCCCATCCTCCCC
>CALAFV010000480.1 GCA_937891445.1 uncultured Phycisphaerales bacterium
TTCGCGCGGTACGGGGTCGATCCGGCGCTGTTTGACGTCCCGTCGCGCGAGTCGAGCGGGACTGACATCGTCTACGTCGGCAGGCTGGAGGAGCGCAAAGGCGTTGCGGTGCTGGCGCGGGCGGCGGGGGAGTTTCTGGCCCGCTCGCCCTCGTCCGTGTTGCACCTGGTCGGCGGGGACACACCGTGGGGGCCCGGTGAGCCTTCGACGCGACGGGTGGTGGAGGGGCTGATCGACCCCGCAGTGCGCGCGCGTGTGCGGTTCCACGGGGCGCTGCCGCCGGAGCAGGTGCGCGCTGTCGTGCAGGCCGCGGCGGTGTGCGTCTTCCCGTCGCTGTTCGAAGCGGGGCCGTACACGTGCCTGGAGGCGATGGCGCTGGGGCGAGCGGTCGTGGGCACGGATTCGGGTGGGATGGCGGAGATGATCGAGGATGGCGTCACCGGCCGACTCTGCCGCGCGGGCGACGCCGCGGACCTCGCGCGGGCGGTGGGGGAGTTGCTGGAGGCCGGGCCGGAGCGCCTGGCGCAGATGGGGGCCGCGGGGCGAGAGCGTGTGCGAGAGCGGTATTCGGCGGCCGCCGCGGCCGAGGAGACCGAGGCGGCGTACCGGCGAATCCTCGCGGGCCGTGCTGCCGCGGCGGCCAGGCCGGAGCCGACGCTCGCGGCGCTTCTGGCGGCGCGTCCCGAGAACGAGGCGGCGCTCCGTGCCGTGTTCGCCGAGCGCGACCGGCTCGCCGCGGGCTGGGAGGAACAGTCGCGGCGGATCGCGGAACTCGATGCGCACGTCACTCGCATCTGGGCGGAGTTGCAGGCTGTCGCCGATGAACGGACCCGGTGGTACGAAGAGGCGCAGCGCCTGGCGCGGGCGTGGGAGACGCTCTCGGCCGAACTGCGCGAGACGTCGCTGCGGGCCGCATCGCTCAACGAGAAACTCCTGGCCACGCAGGCCGATCGCGCGGCGCTGATCGACCGCGTGAGCCGCTTGGAACGCGCGGTGAGCGAAGCCGAGAAGCGGCCGGTGTTCAAGATCCTGGCCAGGGCTGGCCTTGTCCGGCCGATCGCGGCGGCGGCCCGCGGCGGAGGTGGGGCGTGAAGCGGCCGCTGCGCATCGTGCTGGTGTCGTTCGAGTACCCGCCGCAATACGGCGGGGGCATCGGCGTCTACGCGGCGGCGATGGCGCGGACGCTCGCCGCACGAGGGCACGGCGTGACGGTCATCACGGTGACCGAGGATTCGTTCCCGGCTCGGGAGGACGACGGCGGCGTGGAGGTCGTGCGGCTGCCGCTGCCGCGCGGGTTGCCGGAGGTGGCCGAGCCGCAGCGCACGCTCCAGTACTGGTCGGCGCACTCCGCGGCCGTGGCCGCGTATCTGCGGAGGATGATCGCGGCCGAGCGCGTGGATGTGATCGAGTTCGCCGACTACCGCGCCGAGGCGTCGGCATTCATCGGCGCTCCGGGCGAGCCGCGGCCGGCGGGTCGGCCGGCGACGATCATCCGGCTGCACACGCCACTGGCCGTGCTCAACAAGTACAACAGCGACCGGGCGCGCCTGGCGACGCTCGAGGCGCTGGAACTCGACGCGATGCGCAGCGCCGATGCGCTCGTGTCGCCGTCGGCGGCGCTGGCGCGGGAGGTGCGTGCCGCGGCGCCGGACCTGCCCGAGATCGAGGTCGTGCCCAACCCGGCGGATCCGGGGGTGTTAGACCTCGCGGCCGCGCCGCACCGCGGCGATGATGCCGGCAGCGATGACATCCTCTACGTCGGCCGGCTCGAGCAGCGCAAGGGCGTGCGGACGCTGATCGAGGCGGCGCCCGCGATCCTGCGGGCGTGCCCGGGGGCGACGATCCATCTGATCGGTGGGGACACGCCACTTGGCCCGGGCGAGCCGTCGGTGCGGGCCGTACTGGAGCGAGAGATCCCGGCGTGGGCCCGCCCGCGGATCATCATGCACGGTCCCCTGCCGCGCGAGCGGACACTGGAACGCTACCGCCGGGCGCGGGTGTGCGTCTTCCCGTCGCTGTTCGAGAACTTCCCGAACGTGTGCCTGGAGGCCATGGCGCTGGAGCGGCCCGTGGTCGGGGCGAGCAACAGCGGCATGGCGGAGATGATCGAGGACGGTGTTAGCGGCGTTCTGGCCCGCTCGGGCGACGCCGCGGACCTTGCGGCGAAGGTCATCTCGCTGTGGAACGCGCCGCTCGCGGCGCGGCGGGCCATGGGCGAGGCGGCGCGCAGACGCATCCTCGCGGCGTACCACCCCGACGTCGTCGCCGAGCAGTGGGAGGACCTGGCCCGGCGCACGATGGCGAAGGTCGGCGGCGCGGATGCCGCGGCGCCGCCGCGCCCGGCGCGGGTGCGGACCGGTGAGAAGCCGGCGGTGGCCGTCGTGATCCCGTGTTTCAACCACGGGCGGTACGTCGGCGAGGCGCTCGCCAGCGTTCGTGCACAGACGTGGCCGCGCGTGGAGCCGGTGATCGTGGATGATGGCTCCACGGACCCGGAGACGATCCGCGTGCTCGACGGCCTGGCCACCCGCGGCGTCCGTGTGATCCGCCAGGAGAACGGCGGGCTTGCCGCGGCGCGGAACACGGGGGTGCGGGCGACCGATGCGCCGTTCTACGTGCCGCTGGATGCGGATGACATCATCGATCCAACGTTCGTCGAGACGCTGATCGCGCCTCTGCTCGAGGACCCAACACTGGGGTACAGTTATTGCCACGCGGCGTACTTCGGCGACGGGGCGCCGAACAACGATGTGTGGCCCTGCCCGGCGTACGACCCGGCGACGCTGCTGGTCGCGAACCTCTCGACGGCGACGGCCGTGGTCCGGCGCGCCGCGTTCGACCTTGCCGGCGGCTACGCCGAGGACATGCGCGGCGGCATGGAGGACTGGGACTTCTGGATTGCGCTGCTGGCCGTCGGCTACCGCGGCCGGTGCACGCCGCGCCCGCTCTTCCGCTACCGCAAGCACGCCGGCGGGTCGATGCTCACCGAGACGCAGAAGCGCCGGCGCGAGTTGTACCACCGCATCGTCTCGCACCACCGCCATCTCTTCGCGCTGAACCTGGAGAACGCGACGGCGGAGAAGGACATCATGTTCTTCCGGTCGCACATGGAAGCGTGGCAGACGCGGGTGGAACTGGAGCGTGTCCTGGGCGGCGGGGTTACCCGTGTGGCCGCGAACGGGCACATGTCCGCCGCGGCGCCGGAGGTGGTCGTGCGGGCGCGGGCGGAACTGGAGGAACTGCTGCGGTCGCGCGCGTGGCGGATGGTGCAGCGGGTGCGCGGCAGCGTGGTGTACCGGGCGTACGCCCGGGCCCGTTTCGGCGAGGGGTGGGATCGCGGGCTGGACCTCTCACCGGACCCGTGCGAGAGCCTTGACACGATCAAGCGGACGCGGACGTACCGCGTGATTCAGGCGATCCGGTCCACGCCCGTATACCGGTGGTACGCCGCCCGGCGCGCGGGGGCGTAGCCGGGCGGCTCAGCGCGTGCCGTTCCGCCCCGCCGCGTGCCGCGCGATGGACTTAACGGCCGAATGGATCCGCGACCCCTTGATCACCGCGTTGACGCGGTCGGCGAGGCGGTAGCGCACGTTCTCCTCCAGCACGTGGCGGGTGTGCACCCAGCAGTCGTGGGTCTCGATCTGCCGGCGCAGGTCCGCGATGGTGCTCTCGGCCGCCGCGAGTTCCTGGCGGGCGCGGGCGAGGGCGTCGGCCGTGGTGAGCGTCTGCTCCGTCGCCTGCGCCAGCCGTTCGGCGAGCCGCTCCTGCTCGCGCAGGGCCGAGGCGAGGCGAAGTTCCAGTTCGCCGATGCGCCGGGCCGACTCCTCGGCCTGCTGGCGGGCCCGCGCCTCGGCCGCGGCGGCTCGCCCGGCGGCG
>CALAFV010000481.1 GCA_937891445.1 uncultured Phycisphaerales bacterium
CACCTCCTCCGCCACACCCCCGAGTGACTGCGGCTTCACCGCCAGCACCACCTGCCCCTGCCCCGGCACGCTCTCGACCTTCCGCAGCCACGCCACCCCCTCCGCCGCCGTCGCCACAACCGCCCCCGCCAACGGCGCAAGGGCCCGCCGCTTCCCCTCATCCACCTCCGCCACCGCAACCCGCGCGGGATCCAACGCCCCACTCGCCGCGCCCCCGCGCAGGATTGCTTGCGCCATGTTCCCCCCGCCGATGAACACCACCGGCGGATGCGCTGCCTCACCCATCGCAAAATCTCCAGCCCCCCACCATCCGCCGCACGATAGCCGCCCCGCGCCGCCCGGCCAGCCCTGCGCCGCCCCGGCCGCCCCCCTAAACTCTCCCCTGTCCGTCACCCGGGCCGCCCATCACACGGACCACGCATGAGCAAGTACTACAAACTCGATTTCGAGAAGCCCGCCGAGGAACTCGACCGCCGCATCACGGCCATCGAGGACCGCCTCCGCAAACTCGCCGCCGGGCAGCCCGTCCCCGACGCCCCCGATCTCCCCCAGGACCAGGACCAACTCGCCCAACTCCTCGCCGACCTCCGCAAGGAGTACCAGCAGACCCTCGCGAACATCTACGCCAACCTCACCCCGGTCCAGATCGTCCAGGTCGCCCGCCACCCCCAGCGCCCCCAGACCCGCGACTACATCGAGCGCATCTGCAAGGACTTCTGCGAACTCCACGGCGACCGCCGCTTCCGCGACGACCCCGCCATGGTCGTCGGCTTCGGCCGCATCGGCTCCGTCAAGTGCCTCATCGTCGGCCACCAGAAGGGCCGCACCACCGCCGAACGCGTCGCCTGCCACTTCGGCTGCGCCCACCCCGAGGGCTACCGCAAGGCCCTCCTCAAGATGCGCCTCGCCGAGAAGTTCGGCCTCCCCGTCGTCACCCTCGTGGACACCCAGGGCGCCTACCCCGGCATCGGCGCCGAGCAGCGCGGCCAGGCCGAGGCCATTGCCGTCAACCTCCGGGAGATGAGCCGCCTCAAAACCCCCATCGTCTCCATCGTCATCGGCGAGGGCGGCTCCGGCGGCGCGCTGGGCATCGCCGTCGCCGACCGCGTCGCGATGCTCGAGAACTCCTGGTACTCCGTCATCAGCCCCGAGGGCTGCGCCGCGATCTTGTGGAAGCAGGCCAACGAGCAGACCAACGCCGCGGCCGCCCGCGCCCTCCGCCTCACCGCCCGGGACAACCTCGAACTGGGCATCATCGACGACGTCATCCCCGAGCCCGTCGGCGGCGCTCACCGCGACCCCGCCGCCGCCGCCGCCAACCTCGAGCGCTGGATCCTCCGCAGCCTCGACGAACTCCGCTCGCAGAACCCGGCGACCCTCCCCGCCCGCCGCTACGAGCGCTTCCGCCGGATCGGCTCCTTCACCGAACTCGCCCCCGCCGCCACCGCCTGACGCGCCGCGCCCCGGGTCCCCGCCGGGATGGCACACATTTCATCGCTTTGACTGACCCGGCCTCCGGCCGTACACTTGCCCGCTTTTTTGGCCGCGTGCGTGCGGCCACCCCGGATCTGAGACACAGCGGCCCCGGCCGCGCGAGGCGATAGAGACCGTGGGAAAGACGCCCCGTCCCTCCAAGACGCAGAAGAAGGCGCCGACCAAGGCCAAATCCCCCGCCAAATCGTCCGCCCCCAAGGCGGCCGCCAAGGCCGGTGAGAAGAAGCCGGCCGGCAAGGACGCAAAGGGCGCCAAGCCCAAGACCACCGCCGCCGCTGCCCGCAAACCGGCCGCAACGCCGGCTCCGAAGGCGGCAGGCGGCAAGAAGGCGCCCGCCGCGTCCACCACCACGCCCAAGGCCCCGCCCGTGAAGGCGGCCGAACCCGTCGCCACGCCCGCGGCCCCCGCCGCGGACAAGAAGGGCGGCCCCAAGGGCATCACCATCGTCACGCCCAAGCCGAGCAAGCCCAGCAAGCCCAAGCCCAAGTTCCAGATGCCGGTGAGCGAGCCGCTCCTCCGGCCCGGGACCAAGTGGAAGCCGCTGATCCCCTCCGGCCCCTCTGCTCCCCCGCGCACCGACCTCCAGCAGGTCGTCAGCGATGAGCCGATCAAGACCAAACTCTCCAAGAAGGAACTCGAGCGCTACCGCGCCATCCTCCTCCAGAAGCGGGCCGAACTCGTCGGCGACGTCCGCAACATGGAGGATGAGGCCCTGCGCCAGTCCAGCGGCTCGCTCTCCCACACTCCGCAGCACATGGCCGAGCAGGGGACCGACGTCTTCGATCAGTCCCTCAGCCTTGACCTGGCTCAGGTTGACCGCAACCTGATCCGCGAGATCGACGCCGCCCTCGAGCGGATCGACAACGGCACCTACGGCGTCTGCGAACTCACCGGCAAGATGATCTCGCCGGACCGGCTCGAAGAACTCCCCTGGGCTCGCTACTCGATCGAGGCCGCCCGCGAGCGCGAGCGCCGGTCCTACCAACTGTGACCGATCAGCCTCCCGCCTCCCCCCCAACCCCGCCCGCGGCCACCCCGCCGGCCGAGCCGGCTCTTCGTGCGCCCACTCCTCCCCCGGCGCCCGCTCCCCCACAGCCTCCCGAGTCCGCAAGCAGCCCCTGCGCCGGCCGCTCGCGCCGCGCGTGGATCATCCTGCTGATCACCGTGCTCCTTTCGCTGGTCGCGGACCTGGCGAGCAAGCACTTCGCATTCAAGCACGTCGCCGGCATGCCGGTTGAGGTCCGCCGCGACGAGGTCATGGCCATCGCCGCGACCGACCCGCGCGCCGTCGGGTCGCTCATCCCGCTCCACCGCCCCGTCGTCGTCGTCCCTCACCTCCTCGAGTTCACCCTGGTCCTCAACCCCGGCGCCGTCTTCGGCATGGGCCCCGGCCAGCGGTGGTTCTTCGTCTGCTTCACCGCCGCTGCGCTGGCCTTCGGTCTGTGGATGTTCTCGCGCTGGACCCGCGCCGGCGACGACGCCGCCCACATCGGCATCGGCATGCTCATCGGCGGCGGCCTGGGCAACCTCTACGACCGCCTTGTCTACGGCGTCGTCCGCGACTTCCTCCACCCCCTCCCCGGCGTCCACTGGCCCTTCGGCCTCCGCCCCCTCGGCGGCAGCGGCGAGATCTGGCCCTACGTCTCCAACGTCGCCGACGCCCTCCTGCTCGTCGGCATCGCCATCCTCCTCATCTATCTCTGGCGCCGCGAACGCGCCGAACGCGCTCCAACGCCCCCAAGCCGGGGATGAGGCCCCTCCCCAATCTCGTGCCTCTCCTCCCCCTCTACGTGAATCCCCGGGTCTCTTCCTCTCCCTCCCCTCTATACCGTGGCACGGGCTTTCCAGCCCGTGTCTCCCTTCCCGTTCCTCCGTTTATCCTCTCGCAATGTCCACTCCCCTCACCCCCCGC
>CALAFV010000482.1 GCA_937891445.1 uncultured Phycisphaerales bacterium
GCCCGCGCTCATCCCGCAACCCCACGCCAGACGGCACGCGGCGGCCGCGCCCGGTCCGCGATCACCTCGCGGTACACCCGCAGGTAATCCGCCGCCATGCGCTCGGAGGTGAACCGGGCCTCGAAGACCTCGCGGCAGCGCCGGCGCGACAGGCCCCGCACCTCGCGCACCGCGTGGACCGCTTCCTCAACGCTGCTCACGACGAACCCGGTCTCGCCGTGATGCACGATCTCCGGCACCGATCCGCAGCGGAAGGCGATCACCGGCGTCCCGCACGCCATCGCCTCGATCATGACGATCCCGAACGGCTCGGGCCAGTCGATCGGGAACAGCACGGCCTCGGCCTCGCCGACGAACTCGCTCTTGCGCGAGTCGCAGATCTCGCCGATGTACTCCACGTGGGGCGGGCGGATGAGCGGCCGGATCACACGCTCGAAGTACTCGCGGTCCTTGGCGTCCACCTTCGCGGCGATCCGCAGCGGCATGCCAACGCGGCGTGCGATCTCGATCGCCCGGTCCGGCCCCTTCTCCGGCGCGATCCGCCCGAGGAACGCCAGGTACCCCCCGCGCCCGCTCCCCGGGCGCAGCAGGTCCCGCGGCAGCCCGTGGTACACGGTGGCCTTCCAGTTGGCCTCGGGCACCGGCGCCCGCTGCGCATCGGAGATCGAGACCAGCGGCATGTCCATGTACTCCGCCAGCAGCGGGCGGTAGTCCGGCAGGTCCATGCGGCCGTGCATCGTGGTGACGGCGGGCACGCCGCAGCGCCGGCTGAGCGGGTAATGCAGATAGTCCGTATGGAAGTGGATGACGTCGAACTCGCCGGCGTCCGCCCGAGCAAAGACCTGCTCGAGCATCAGCACGTGCGGAACAAGCGGGTCGTTCCACCCGTTGCCCAGGCGCAGGGCGCGCCGGCACGGGGCCACCAGGCGGGCCTGGGTGCGGGAGTCCCCGCTGGCGAACAGCGTCACGTCGTGCCCGGCCCGGACGAGCTCTTCGGTCAGGTTGGAAACGATCCGCTCCGTCCCCCCGTAGAGCGCAGGCGGCACGCTCTCATAGAGCGGCGAGACCTGTGCAATCCTCACGGCTGTTGCTCCCTCCCGCGGGCCGCGCTGGGTGCAACACGCACCGTCGAGGGTCGGCCGGCCCGGCGTCAGGTACGGCGGTCCGACCCTCAGCGCCGCCCTGATGCGTGACCCAGCGTAGCCGCGTGCGCCCGGGCCTCACTAAGCCCGGTTTCACCACGCGCGCCACGCCGCGACTAGTTCATCTCCAGCACCGCGTACCGCGGCACGTCGGCGCGGTTCAGCACGCGCAGCAGCACGCCCTCGCGGAGCCGCTCGCGCGTCAGCGCCCTGCGGAGGTCGTCCACGGAGGTCACCTCCGTGCGATCGGCCTCGACGATGATGTCCCCGGGTTTGAGGCCCGCGCGGGCCGCCGCGCTGAACGCCTGCACGTTCGTCACGACGACGCCGGTGAGCCTCTCGGGCAGGCCCAGGCGAGCGTTGACGCGAGGCGAGAGCGACGCCACTTCCAGGCCCAGTCCGGCGTCGGCGATTCTCGCCGCGGCCGGGGCGCGCGACTGCCGCCGCGCCTCCCCCGTCTCGCGGGCCGCGATCTCCACGGTCACAGTGCGTTTGGCTCCTCCGCGCGACACGCCGAGGCGGGCCTCGGCGCCGGGGCGGAGTTGGGCGAGCCGCAACTTCAGCGCCGCGTCGTCGCGTACCTCCACGCCGTTGACGGACGTGATCACGTCGCCCTCGCGCAGCCCGGCCTCCTCGGCCGGTGTCCCCGGCAGCACCATCGTCACGACCGCGCCGCTGCGCCCGTCGTGACCCAGCGCCCGCGCAAGGCGCTCGTTGACGGGCTGGAGCGTCACGCCGATCTGCCCGCGCACGACGCGTCCCTCGGCGATGATCTGCTCGGCGACGTACTTGGCCATGTTGACCGGCACCGCGAAGCCGATGCCCATGTTGCCGCCGGTGCGGGTGAAGATGGCCGTGTTGATGCCGATCACTTCGCCGCGCAGGTTCACCAGCGGCCCGCCCGAGTTGCCGGGATTGATCGCCGCGTCGGTCTGGATGAAGTCCTCGTACCCCTGGTCGATGATGCCGACGCCCGTGCGACCAGTGGCGCTGACGATCCCCGCGGTGATCGTGGACCGCAGGCCGAACGGGTTGCCGGCCGCGATGACCCACTCGCCCACCCGCACCGAGTCGCTGTCGCCCAGGGGGAGGGGTGTCAGGTTGTCCGCGTCCACCTTGAGCACGGCGATGTCGGTCTGCGGATCGGTCCCGATGACCAGGGCGGTGTACTCACTGCCATCCTCGAAGCGGACGTTGACTTCCGCCGCGTCCTGCACGACGTGGTTGTTGGTGAGGAGGTATCCCTCCGGGCTGATCACGAAGCCGGTGCCCTGCCCTTCCTGGATCAGCGGCTGATCGGAAAAGCCGAAGACGCCGAAGCCCGCGAACGGCGAGCGCACGACGCGCTTGGAGGAGATGTTGACGACCGAGGGGCGGATCAGGCCGGCGACGCGCTCGAACGCCGCGGAGAGTTCGTCGGCAAGTTCGACGCCCGCCGCGGGCTGAGCCGGCGGCTGCTCCTGGCGCGAGGCCGGCTGCTCGTGTGACTGCTCCGCACAGGCCAGCCCCCCACCGGCGAGTCCCAGCGCCCCCAGGGTCAGGGCCGCCCCGCCCACCGCCGCCGCCACCCCACGAAGCCACATGGCCATGTCGGCACCTCCATCACCCGCGGCCCGGCCGCGGCTGCGATGACGAACTGTAAACGCCCGGCGCTCTGGGCCTGTCCCGGCGTGAGCGCCGGCTCTCGGCCCACCGCGGCCCAAGGGGGCCGCCGGCGCACGGAGCCAGCCCGGCACGGGCACTCATGCAACCACGGGGATGCGCGCGGCACCCCGTTCCGTCAGGCCTGGGCGGTCCAAGCCTCGCGGGCGGTGGTCGCCGCGGCGGACTGGTCGGCGACGCCGCGGAGGTCGAGCACCGTCCAG
>CALAFV010000483.1 GCA_937891445.1 uncultured Phycisphaerales bacterium
GGCTTCGGCATCGGCATCGCGCAGGGCTATGCCACCATGGGCCGGATCGGCTTCGAGGGACGCTTCGACTATGCCGCCATCGGCACCGTCACGAACGTGGCCGCGCGCCTCTGCTCGGAAGCGCGGGACGGGCAGATCCTCGTCACCCAGCGCATCGCGAACGAGGTGGAGAACCTGGCCATCGCCACGCCTCTCGGCGACTTCCACCTGAAGGGGCTGAGCCGTCCGATTCCGATCTCCAACATCGAGACCATCAGGAATTAGCCCGCACTCGCGAACACGGGTGCAGGACGATCGGCCGCCCCTGCCCTGTCGCTTGCCCCGCCCGGCGCGTGCCGCGCGTCGCGAACCGTTCGTTATAATGAATATTCTTCCAAACGGAACAAATGTGACAGGCTTCCTAGGAGGTCCGAAAACGGCATTCCAACCATAAAGATGCGTAATCCTGAATCCTGAGCATCCCGGAAGCATGTTTCCACTAAAGTATCGTTCTTTATAACGAACCTTTCCGTTGACAAGGACAGCCCTTCCGGGTTCTTTCCCGCAGCATACGAGCAAGGGAGAGAGAACAATGCTTCACCGGAATTCGGCTGCGCTGGCCGTCATTGGCGCATTGTCGACGGGATATCCATTCGTGGCGAGCCACGCCGCCGAGCCCATCTTCCGCCCCCTGGGCTACGACTGGCAACTGACCATCGGCGTGCTGAGCAGTTTCGCCGCCCGCGAGGTCTTCGTCTCGACGATGGCCGTGGTCGTCGCGGGCGCCGACGACGCGGAAGACGAGACCGTCCGCCAGCGCCTCGTCAGCGCGACGCGCGAGGACGGCCGCACGCCGATCTTCACCGCTCCGGCCGCGTGGTCGCTGCTGGTCTTCTACGTGCTGGCCATGCAGTGCCTGCCGACGCTCGCCGTCACCGCCCGCGAGGCCGGCGGCGTGCGCTGGGCCCTGCTGCAACTGGCGTGGATGAGCGGCGTGGCGTACGCGGCGGCGTTCATCACGTACCGCATCGCTTCGGCGGTGCTGACCGGCGACCCGGGCGCGGGGGGATAGCCATGTCGTTCCCTGTCCACGACTGGCAGTTCTGGGTCGCGACGGCGATCGCCGCGGCGGCGGCGGGGTGGCTCATCTACACCATCGCGCCCTTCGGCAAGCGCCGCCGGCGCCGGAAGGCGGGCACGCGCGCCAGCCTCACGATCGGCGGCCGGCCCGTGGGGCAGCCGGCGCCGGACCGGGAGTGCCATTAGCCCGTCCGTTCACGGTGCGACCGGCCGCCGCCGGTACATCAGCGTGTTGAAGTCGATGTCGTCCACGGCGACGCCGAGATGCCGCAGCATGTTCATCACCTGTGCACGGTGATGGACCTCGTGCAGCACCAGTTGCGTGACGATGTCGGCGCGCGACGCGACGATGTCCACCAGCCGGCCGTCGTCGTCGGTGATGCGGTACTCGACCGGCGCGGCCCAGTCGCGCACCGCCGCGATCGCCGCCCGCGTCCGGGCCTCCTGCTGCGCCCACAGCGCCCCGATCTCCGCCAGCGGCGGCGGGTTCTCATCGCGGACCGGCCACTGGTCGTACGGTGGCACCGACCGCCCCTCCATCCGCTCGATGTAGTACCACTCGGAGATCATCATGTGCGTCAGCGTCCGAAGAATGCTCCCCGGGCCGATGGGAAACTGCTGCGCGTGCTGCTCCGGGCTCAGCGGGCGGGCCCAGTCGAGCACGCGGCGGCGGGCGAGGGTCAGGTACTCGTATGTTCGGAGGGGATCCATCGTGCCCTAACGTAGCCGAACCGCGACCGCCGGAACACCCCTAAACTCCGCTTATGGCCGCACCCGAACCTGTGTCCGAAACCGATCTCGCGATGATGCGCCGCGCGCTGGACCTGGCGCGCCGGGCCGCGGCCCAGGACGAGGTCCCCGTCGGCGCCGTCGTCTACGAAACCGCCACGGGACGCATCCTCGGTGAGGCCCACAACCGCCGCCACCTCGACAAGGACCCCACCGCCCACGCCGAACTGCTCGCCATCCGCGCCGCCGCTGCGGCGGTCGGCGACTGGCGGCTGAACCACTGCACGCTCGCCGTCACGCTCGAGCCGTGTCCGATGTGCGCCGGCCTGATCGTCAACGCGCGACTCGGCCGCGTCCTCTACGGCTGCGCCGACCCCAAGGCCGGCGCGATGGGCTCGCTCATGCGCCTCACCGAGGACGAGCGCCTCAACCACCGCGTCGCGCCGATCGCCGGCGTCCTGGGCGACGAAGCCGCGGCGCTGCTGCGGGAGTTCTTCCAGCGCCGGCGCTGACGACGAGCAGGCATCACATCGTCGGCTCGTGCACGACCTCCGCCTTGACCGACCGCGCGATGTAGCACTTGTGGTGCGCTTCGTCGTGCATCGCCGCGAACTCCTCCGACGACGGCCGGCGCTCACCGCCGAAGCGCACCTGCGGCCGCAGCGTCACACGGTGCATCGAGAGCCCGCCGTCGGGGTCGCGGCCCATCTCGGCCGTCGCCTCGTCCTTATACGAGTCCACGACGAACCCGCGCTTGGCCGCGATCGCCAGGAACCACAGCATGTGGCAACTCGAGAGGCTCGCGATCAGCGCCTCCTCGGGATCCACCGCCTCGACCACCGACAGCGGCGGGCGGACGGTCCCCGGGTCCGACGACGCCGGAACCTCGACCCCGCCGTCGAATCGCCACACATGCCCCCGGCTGTACTTGCCGTCCGTGAACACGGCCCCGTTCCTCGTCCACTCGACCGTCGCGGCGTGCTGGCTCATGGGATGCCTCCGGTTCGTGGTCCGCCGAGTCACAGCGTACCCCCGGGCACGCCCGGATAGTGGAGTGTTTCGTTTGTTGCGATTGTTGCGAATGTTTCGAATGGACGATATACTGCCGCAGGAGTCACCCATGGTCGCCCGGAACACCCATCGGCCCGTCACGCCCACCGAGAAGGACGCCCGCCTCGCGCGCGAGTCCGCCCAGCGCCTGGCGCGAGTGGTTCGCAAGGGGCGTTCGCTGCGGCTCGCCCCGGAAGGCAAGCACGCCCAGAGCGTGGAACTGCCCGCGCCCGCCGTCGCGCTGCTGCTCCGCATGCTCAACGACATGGGCCGGGGACAGGCCGTCACGCTCATCCCCTCCGACGCAACGCTGACCACGCAGCAGGCAGCCGACCTTCTCGGCGTCTCTCGCCCGTTCCTCATCAAGGAGATCGAAGCCGGCCGGCTTCCTTGCCGCAAGGTCGGCTCGCACCGGCGCATCCTCTTCTCCGACGCGATGGCCTACAAGCGCCGGGCGTACGAGGATCGCAGCAGAGCGCTCGACGAACTCGCTGCGGAGTCGCAGCGGCTCAACCTCGGGTACTGAGCGCGGCTACCCCGTGTCGACTGTTCCGATCGCCGTCCTTGACGCGTGCGTTCTCTACCCCGCCCCGCTCCGGGATCTGCTCATGCGCCTGGCGCTGGAGGACCTCTTCCGCGCGCGATGGACCGATCGGATCCACGAGGAGTGGATCTCGAGCCTTCTGCACAAGCGACCCGATCTGACACGGGCGCAACTCGACCGTGTCCGCGCGCTGATGAACCGCCATGCGCCCGAGGCGCTCGTGACCGGCTACGAACGTCTGATCAAACGCCTCAGCCTCCCCGATCCGGGCGACCGGCATGTGCTTGCGGCCGCCGTGACAGCACGTGCCGGCTTCATCGTGACTTTCAACACCCGCGACTTTCCCTCCGAAACGCTTGATCCGCTCGGCATCGCCGCGGTCAACCCGGATGCGTTCGTAGCACGTCTGTTCGCCGCAAACGCTGCGGCGGTCGTGCGCGCCGCAGCCAGGCAACGGGCCGCCCTGCGGAACCCTGCCCTGAGTGCGGCGGAGTTCATCGGCCGCCTCCGGCACTCCGGGCTCGTTATCACGGCCGATTTGCTCGCGGCACACATGGATACCATCTGATCCGCGGTTCCTACGCTCACGCGATGCCCGAACTCCCCGAGGTCGAGCACACCCGGCGCACGCTCGAGCCGCACCTGGTCGGACGCACCGTCGTCGCGGCGCGGCTGCTCCGCCGCGACATCGCCGTTGCGCCCGGCGACCCGCCCGGCGGGTTCTCTCGCTCACGCACGCGCCGGCACGACGCTCCGCGCCGCCTCACGCGCGCCGATCTGCTCGCCGGCGAGCGCATCGCGCGGCTGGA
>CALAFV010000484.1 GCA_937891445.1 uncultured Phycisphaerales bacterium
TCCCCCTCGGCGTGCGCGACCACAACGCACGCCAGCGAGTCGCCGGTGACGTTGATCACCGTGCGGCACATGTCGAGGATGCGATCGACGGCGAGGATGACCGCGATCCCCTGCAGCGGGAGGCCGACGGATTCGAGCACCACCACGAGCATGACGATGCCGCCGGAGGGAATGCCCGGAGAACCGATCGCCGCGAGCGTGGCGGTGAGCACGATGACCAGTTGCTGGCCGATCGTGAGGTCGTATCCGTACAACTGGGCGATGAAGACGGCGGCGACGGCCTGCATGAGCGCGGTGCCGTCCATGTTGACCGTGGTGCCCAGCGAGGCCACGAAACTGGTGATGTCGTGCGGCACGCCGAGGCGGTCGCGGACGCACTGGAGGGTGACCGGGAGCGTGGCGGCCGAGGATGAACTGGTGAACGCCAGCAACTGCGCCGGGGCCATGCCGCGGAAGAACTCGCGGTACCCGACCGGCGTGAGCAGACGCAGGATGCCGGGGTACACGATCAGCAGCATGACCAGCAGGCCGCCGATGACGCAGAGGCAGTACGCCAGCATGGCCTGGAGGACGCCCAGGCCGAGTTGGGCGACGATCGGGGCGATCAGCGCGAAGACCGCGAACGGCGCGGCCCGCATGAGCAGGCGCACGAGGGCGGTGATCGCGTCGGTGAGCGCTTGGAAGACGTGCACGGCCGCCCCGGCGCGCTCGCGGTCGATGAGCGTGAGGCCGAAGCCCAGCGCCAGCGCGAAGAAGACGACCTGGATCATGTCGCCGCGGGCCAGGGCGTCGAACGGGTTGGTCGGCACGATCGAGCGGAGCAGAGCCCAGGCCGAGGCCCTCTGCCCCGACGCGATGCGGGTTTCGGCCGCGGCGGACTGCGTCGCGGCGATGGCGTCGCGCGTCTCGGGGGGGATGGCGTTGCCCGGCGTGAAGACGTTCGCGATCACCAGGCCCAGCACGACGGCGATGATGGTCGTGACCGTGAACAGCACGAGCGTGCGCAGGCCCAGACGCCCGAGGCGCTGCAGGTCGCTGATCCCGCCGACCGCGACGATCAGCGAGAAGAGGATGATCGGCACGGCGATGAATCGCAGGCACCGCAGGAAGAGGTCGCCGACCAGCGCGTTGAGGTTGACGAGGAAGCGGTAGACGGCCGCGAGCGCGCCGGCGCCGGCGTTGGCATCGGGGTCGCCGGACTCGGCGCCGCCGAGGTACGCCGCGGAGTCGTTCACGCCGGCCGCGGCCCAGATCGAGCCGCCATAGGCGTTGAGGACGATGCCGACGACGATGCCGGCGACCAGGCCGACGAGAATCTGCCAGTGCAGGGCGAGTCGTGGAAGGCGGGGCATGTGCGGAGCGTACTGGAAGAGGGATCAGGGGGTGGGGCCGCGGAGCGCAAGCAGGCGGGGAAGCGGGCCGGCCTTCCGCCTTCTAAGATCGGTTGATGTCAGGAGGTTCGCCGTCCAGCAAGCGCCGGTTCGTCGAGTACAAGCGGGCGCACCGGGAGCGGCAGCGGCTGGCACGCGAGGGGCACGGGGCGGCGGGGCGGATCGGGGCGATCCTGAGCGACGAGGAGCAGCGGTCGCGGCGGCGGCGCCAGCGGCCGTTCTGGGCGCTGCTGGCGGCGTTCTGGGGGATGCTGCGCGGGCACCGCTGGCGCGTGGCCGCGTCGCTGGCGACGCTGACGGTGGCGACGCTGCTGGGGATGCTCAGCCCGGCGAGCACGAAAGTCGCGATCGACTACATCCTGATGGACCAGCCGGGGCCGGAGGGGATCCCGGCGTGGCTGGGGCTGCCGCGGGACCGCGTGACGCTGCTGTGGATGCTGGGCGGGGGGCTGGTCGTGCTGGCGGCGGTGAGCACGGGCGTGGCGATGTGGGGGCGGTGGCACATGACCCGGATCACCAAGCGGATCCAGGCGCAGATGCGCCGTCGGGTCTTCGAGCACGCCGTGCGTTTGCCGCTGCACCGGGTGTACGCGCTCAAGAGCGGCGGGGTGGCGAGCATCCTGCGGGAGGACGCGGGGGGGATCGGGGAACTGGTCTTCAGCCTCGTGTACAACCCGTGGCGGGCGATCGTGCAACTGGCGGCGACGCTGATGATCCTCTCGTGGGTGGACTGGCGGATGGTCGTCGGGGCGGTGCTGCTGATCCCGCTGGTGTGGGTGAGCCACCGGGCGTGGATCGCTCGGATCCGGCCGGTGTACCGCGACATCCGGGCGACGCGGCAGCACATCGACGCGCACGCGACGGAGGCCTTCGGCGGGATGCGCGTGGTGCGCGGGTTCAACCGGCACCGGGGCGAGGCGGCGCGGTTCGTGCGGTCGAACCACCTGATGGCGCGGCAGGAGTTGTACGTCTGGTGGTGGAGCCGCGCGGTCGAGATCGTGTGGATGCTGCTGATCCCGGTGGCGTCGGCGGCGGTGCTGATCTACGGCGGGACGCAGGTGGTGCGCGGGACGCTCACCATCGGCGACGTGATGATGTTCACGGCGTACCTGCTGATGCTGCTGGGGCCGCTGGAGACGCTGGTCGCCACCGCGACGAACATCCAGAACAACCTCGCCGGGCTGGACCGCGTGCTGGACCTGATGGCGGAGAAGACGGAACTGG
>CALAFV010000485.1 GCA_937891445.1 uncultured Phycisphaerales bacterium
TCCGGTCCGCGTTGCGACGCATCCGGCACCTTTGCCGCGGGACGCCTTCGGCTGGCAGCGCGGCGCCGCCGACACGACCTACTTCATGTGGGAGGTGTTTACCAGTCCGGCCGGCCCCAACCCGCCGGCGCCGGGCGGCTTCCCCTCGCCGCTGCCCGATGGTTGGATCACGCCGGACGTGTCTGACGCGGCGGTCGGCTCGTTCATCACCGGCAGCGGGAACATCTACAACATCGATGCGCCGCTGATCATCACCGCCCGCACGCCCGGCTACAACCTCGGCGACGGCTACACAACGCGGCTCATCGTGCAGGTCCGCACCCAGGGGCACGAGATCGACCCGGCGACCGTCGCGGTCAACGGCGTCGCCCCGCGGCAGACGCAGGAGTTGTACCGCGAGGAACTGGGCGGCTTCGGCGGCGCGATCGTTGAGATGCTGTATCTCTTCGAACTCCCCGGGAGCGAGGCCGTCTACACGCTGCGCTTCGACGCCGCCGAGGGGTCCATGAGCCTGGACCGTCTCTCCATCGACACGCTCACCATCGCCGGCGGCGCCTCCTGCCCCACCGACTGGAACCAGGATCAGCAGGTGAACTCTTCCGACATCTCCGCCTTCCTCACCTCCTGGCTCGACAGCCTGAACAACCAGACCCTCACCGCCGACTTCGACGGCAACGGGACCGTCAACTCCTCCGACATCAGCGCCTTCCTGACCGTCTGGCTCCAGGGCGTGACCGAAGGCTGCTGAGCACGACGGCGGGCCCCCGGGGAAGGAGGGGCAAGGAGGCGACGCGTGCGGCGCGGCTTCACGCTGATCGAGGTCCTCGTGGTCATCGCGGTGGTCGGCCTCCTCGCCGGCCTGCTGCTGCCGACGCTCTCCCGCGCGCGCCGGCACGCCGAAGGACTGCGCGCGATCACCAGCACGCGGAACCTGCATCAGGCCTACGTCCTCTACGCGCAGGACCACCAGGACCAACTCCTGCCCGGCTACCTGCCGACACTCGGCCCCGACGGCCCGCCGCGGGTGATGGATGAACTGGGCAACACGTGGGACGGTCCGGTCGCCCAGAGATGGGTGTTCCGACTCGCCCCGTGGTTCGATCACGCCTGGGCGGGCACGACGCTCCTGATCTCCCAGCGCGAGTCGGTCGAACTGCGCCAGAGCATGGTGGACCGCTTCGGCCCCTTCGGCTGGGCCTACTACATGAGCGTCTACCCCGCCCACGGGCTCAACACCGTCTACCTCGGCGGCGACGCCGATCATCCCACGGTGCTCTCGAACCGCCACTACGTC
Source organism: uncultured Phycisphaerales bacterium (assembly GCA_937891445.1). Taxonomy (GTDB): domain Bacteria; phylum Planctomycetota; class Phycisphaerae; order Phycisphaerales; family UBA1924; genus CALAFV01. The sequence continues at coordinate 1,295 of CALAFV010000485.1, forward strand.
TGGCGTCTCGATCAGCCGCTGCGTCCCGACTACCTCATCACCTTCACCAGCGCCCGCGGCCCCTGGGAATCGCAGGGCCGGATCGTCGAGGGCTTCCACCGCGTGCTCCCGCCGCTTCGGGAGGCATACCACGAGGACGACCCGCCCGACCAGTACGGCTACATCCACCCGCGCTACGCCGGCAACGCCGCGACGGTGCTCTTCGATGGTCACGCCGAGCCGCTCAAGGCCACCGAGTTCACGGACCGCCGCCGGTGGGCCGACCCAGCGGCCCGAGCCGACGATCCGGACTGGTCGCCCTAAGCACGCCCGCTCGCGCCCGCCGCCTCAACTGCTCCCGAGAGCCTGGCGCATCGGCGCGCCGATGCGCTCGTCGAGCCCCAACGCCGTGGCCCGATCGAGCATCCGCTTCGCCGCGTCCAACCGCCCCTCGGCCTGCATCAGCGTCGCGACCAGCAGCCACGACGACGATGTGTTCACGCGGTTGGCGAACGTGACGGCGCGGTTGAGCGCCCGCCGCAGGGCCTGCGGGTCCGAGTAAACCAAGGGCGCGGCGAGCGGCCGCGAGGCGAGCGTCGGATCCTTGTCGTACGCCATCGCCATCACCGCGACGGCCTGCGCCGGCTCGCCCGCCTCCAGCATCGCCACGGCGAGTTGGCGCACCGCCTCGGCGTCGTCGGGGTTGGTCCGCACGTGCTCGCGCAGGATCGTGACCGCGGCGTCCGGCTGGTTCGACAGCAGCGCCCGTTGGGCCCGTTCCGTCGCGGTCAGTTCGCGCGGCGGCGCGACCGGCGCGGGGACGTACTGCGGCCCCGTCGGGCTCATCGAAGCGTCGATGTACCCCTCGTCGGTGACGAAGACCGGCTGCGTCAGCGAATAGTCCCGGTACCTGTACCCGGCAGGAATCGAACTCACGTACGTCGTGCCGGGGAAATACGCCGACTGCGGGAACCAGTACCGCCGGTACGGCCCGCGCTTCTGCCAATACCCCGCGGGCGCGAAGACCGGGTCGTCGCTGATCCACACGTTCCCGCCGCCCAAGTCCACGAAGAATCGGAAATCGTCGTCGTCATTGTCGAAGGCCAGGAAGCGGCCACGCCGGTCCGGTGGCGGCGAGGGAACGAAGACGCGCCGGTCCTGCGGCAGCCCCGTAATCGGAAACGCCGCGTCGTTTCCCCCCATCCTGCCGGTGCGCACGGCCATCGGCACGCCGCGGTTCAGCAGCGTGCCGCCGCGGTCCACGATGATCACACCGCCCGGCCGGTTGGGCTGCGAGCGGGGGGCGCGGATGCCGCGTAGCGCTCGCGGCCCGCGCTGCTGC
>CALAFV010000486.1 GCA_937891445.1 uncultured Phycisphaerales bacterium
GACGCTTCTCGTCCGCGGGCATGTAGGGGACGATCCACTCACGGAACCAGATAGTCTCGATGATCAGACGAGCCTTGACGACGTGGTCGGGGCCGTAGTCGTACCCCTCGAGCAGGTCGGCGGCGGGCTCGACCTGCTCGATGTCCAGGTCGAGGACGGTCATCAGATTCGTGGCGGCGATCGCGTCCAGCAGGATGGGCAGACGCCGCGTGTCGACGATGACCTCGAGCTGCGCCAGACGCACGTCGTACAGTTGGTTGTCGGGGCTGTTGAAGCGGCCGGTGAGCGAGATCGCCGGGTTGGTGGCGACCAGGCCGGGGCGGGCGCTGGAGCGGCGCGGGCCGCTCTCGCTGTCGGCGGCCGCCGGCGTCTCGGCCTCGACGACCCTCATGCCGATGATGCGCTTGACGACCGAGCCGTAGACGCCCGGGCGGGGCTCGCCGTTCTCGCTCGCGGAGCGGGAGGCGTTCGCGGCCGCGATCGCCTTCACCAGGTCCTGCATCACCCAGGCCGCCTCCTGCCACTGCCAGCAGTACGCCAGCGTCGGCGGGTCGCGGAGTTGGTCGGCGGAGTACGCCGGCACGTCGCGGAAGACCGTCCGGTCGGCGTAGACGTTGATCTCCTCGGCGCGCCGGCGATACTCGGCGCGGCGCAGCGCGGCGAGTTCGGCGATGATGCGCTCCAGATGCTCCTTGGGCAGTTCGCCCTGGCCGATCTGCGAGATCACCTGCTCGCGCCGGCGCTCGGCCTGCTCGGAGAGCATCGCGACCAGCGCGGCGCTGTCCGGCGGCGGACCGGCCTTGAGGGTCCGCATGAACTCATCCGGCAGCGCGAGGTAGCGGCTGATGAAATCGGCGCGGGCGACGCGGTCGTCGGCGCCGGGGGGCGGGGCGGGGAAGAGCCCGTTCATCAGCAGGTCGTGCCCGGCGCGGTTGAGTTCCGCCGCGGCGGCCCACACCTGCTGCGCCTCGCCGCGGATCCGCTCGCGCTGCTGCGCAAACCAGTCGATCAGGACCTGGTTGGCGGGGCCGCGGTGCTCGACGTCCGCGATGCCGGGGATGGGCGAGGCGATCGTGTACTGAAGCGTGTTGGCGGCGATCGCCTGCTCGTCGGCCTTCACCTGCGCCTGGAAGGACTCGCGCAGGTTCCGGTTCATCTTCGAACTGAAGTACAGCGCTGTTGGAAGCGAGGCCAGGATCAACACCGACAGCACGACGATGATCCAGTTGCTCTTGAGCCAGGGGACGACCTTGTTCATTCGGGGTTCTCCGCCGGCTTGCTGCCCTCACCACCGGCCAGCAGCGCTTCGAAGTAGACGAGGAACGTGGTCACCGAGGCGCCCTCCTCCGCCGGGGGCGGCGGCGGGGGAAGCGGGGCGAAGTCCCCGGGCCTCTGGGTGGCCCCCCCCGTGCCGCGGCCGCCGATGATCTGGGCGCCCCTGTCGCGCCCGGCGCTGAGGATCCCCGCCCCTCGCTCGCCCTGATCGGACTCGGTCGTCGCGGCGCGGACCACCTCCACGCCCAGTTTCTCGCGGCGGAGGTAACTGAGCGCGTACGGCTTGCCCTCCCGCTTGGCGTTCGCGTTGAGCCACGTGTAGAGCGTCTCGCTCACGAAGCGCTCGGGATCGGGCTGGGTCGTGGCGACCTCGAGAACGACCTGGATGCGCGGGCCGGTGGCGTCGCTCTTGGCCGCGGGCGCGCCGGCGTCCACGACGCCCGGGGTATTGCGGCGGCTGCGCCTGCGGCCGCCCGCCGGCGTCTGAGCCGCGGGGGCCGACGACGCCGACCCGGAGACCTCGCCGTAGAGGTACCGCGTGTCCATGCGGCGCAGCATGAAGCCGGCCTTCTGGCTCTCAAGCGTCGCGGGGCTCTCGGAGGCCTTGCGCTGCGCGTCGGCGAGCATCTCGCCGACGTCCGCGATCAGGTGGCGGTACACGTCGCGGTTCTCAAGCAGCAGTAGGGCATTGGCCCCGCGGTAGTCCTTCTCTTCCTTGCCCGCGACCTCGTCCCACTTGCGCTTGAGCGTCTGGAGTTCCTGCTTGACCTGCTGGATCGACGCGGGAGGCGCCTGCTCGACGATGCGGCCGCGGTCCATCATGGGCTTGATGAAACTCACGCCGCCCGCGACCAGCGCCAGCCCGGCCGCGACGCCGAACCACTTGGTCTTGCGCTGCCACATCGCGTCGCGCAGCACCGCAACCGGCATCAGGTTCGCGTCGATCGTCTGGAGCCCCACGCCCTGGAGCGCCAGGCCGTAGGCCGTCGCGAACTGGCCCGTCAGCGAGCGGAACTCGTCGGCCCGCGGGCCCTCCGCCTTCAGCCGCTGGAAGGAGTCGAGTTGGATGACCTCCATCTGAAGTTGCTGGCTGAGGTACTTCTTCAGGCCGGGGATGTTGAACGTCGAGCCCAGCGCGATCAGCCGCGTGAGGTTCGCGTCGCGGTGCAGGGACTGGTAGTACCCGATGGAGCGCTGCACGTCCTGCGCCAGGTCGCTGAAGACGGGGCGCATCGCCTGGAAGACGTGCCGCGCGTGCTTGCTCGTCTCCGCCTCACGCTTCAGTTTCTCGGCCTTGGGGTAGGCGAGTTTGAACGTGTTGACCAGCGCCTCGGTGAACTGGTGCCCGCCGATCGGGAACGTGCGGATCCACACGCGGCCCGCCTCGGCCACGATCAGGTCGGTGCTCGTGGTGCCCACGTCGAGGATCACCGTCCCCGGCGTCTTCTCGCTGAAGCGCAGGTCGTAGGCGATCGCGTTGTACGCCGCGACGGGGCTGAGCGTGATGATGTCCGGCGTGACGCCGACGTCGTCCTGCCCCCACTGGGCCAGCCGCTCCATGACGCGCTCGCGCGTCATCGCGAAGATGCCCACCTCCACGTCCGGGGAGTCGGGCGAGCGGAACGTCTGGTAGTCCCACTCCACCTCCTCCAGCGGGAAGGGGATCTGCTGCACCGCCTCGAACTTGACGATGTCCTTGATCTTCTTCGGCTCCACCGGCGGCAGTTTGGCGAACCGCGCGAACGCCGAATGCCCGGGAACCGAGATCGCGATCGACGCCCCCGAGAGGTCGAACTGGCTGGCGAGCGTGCGCATCGCCATGTTCGCCATCTCGGCCGCGTCGATGTCCGGCGTGGACAGGACGCGCTTGTGCGGGATGTACGCGAAATCGACGACCTCGACGTCGTCGCCGCTGGCCCGCAGTTTGAGCGCCTTGAGCGAGCCGGCGCCGAGTTCGATCCCCCAGCACACGTTGGATGTTGACATGCCGCAGGCCCTCGCGCCCCCTCCC
>CALAFV010000487.1 GCA_937891445.1 uncultured Phycisphaerales bacterium
GGCACCCCTTGCTGCTGACCGATGTGCCGAAGCAAAGGGCAGCGACTAACCGTGCCCGCCGCGGAGTGGGGGCCGGTGCTCGACGCGATCGGGCCGGCGGACATGGAGGGGGACGAGGCGTTCGTGCGCGGGCGGGTGGACATCAACCACGCGCCGGCGGAGGTGCTGGCGTGCATCCCGGGAATCGACGCAGCGGCGGCGGAGCAGATCGTCGAGAGGCGCGGGACGCTGGGGGCGGATGAGCGGGCAAGCCCGGCGTGGCCGGTGGTCGCCGGGATCCTGACGCCGCGGCAGTTCGCGGAGGCGGCGGACCTGCTGACGGCGCGGACGCTGCAGTGGCGGGTCGTCGTCGAGGGCGGGCGACTGATCGAGGAGCGGGACCGGGAGCCGGCGATCCGGATCGGGGGCGGCGGGGACGACGTGGGGGATGTACCGGAGGATGCGGTACTGGCGGACCGGGTGGTGCTCGAGGCGGTGATCGACGTGGCGGGGGAGCGGCCGCGGGTGGCGTACCTGCGGGACGTGACATGGCTGCCGGTGGCGGGGGTGCTGGCGCAGCGCCGGTCGGCGATCGGGGAGGAGGGCGAGGTGGCGGGAATGCGGGGTGAGGGGGATGATGGGGCCGATGATCAGTGGGCAGCGGTGAGCACGCCGGTCGCGGGGCAGTGGTCGAGTGCGCGGGTCGCCGCGACGCCGCGAGCCGGCGGCGCGGGGGATGCGGCAGAAGCGGCCGAATCGGACGCTGCCGGTAAGAGGCGGGCGACGGGGCGGATTGGGCGATGGGTCGGCGGGGGCGCAGGAGGCGGGCGATGAGTGGCGGCGGCGAGCGTGCGCAGGTCGCGCTCAACATCGAGAACGACAGGCTGACGGCAGTGGCGGCGTCGGCACGCGGCGGAAAGATCGCCGTCCGCGCGTGGGTGTCGGCGCAGCGGCCGGCGGAGACGGATGCGAACGACCCGGCGTCGCTGGGGAAATGGGTGGGGGAGGAGTTGCGGAAGGCGGGGTTGCACCGGGCGGCGCGGCGCGGGGGCGTGGTGTTCGCGGTGCCGCGCGGGGAGGTGGTGCTCAAGCGGGTGGCGTTCCCGCCGTTGGGAGAGGACGCCGACCTGCCGGCGATGGTGCGGCTGCAGATGATGCGGCAACTCACGGTGTCGCCGGAGAACGCCGCGATGGACTTCGTGCCCGTGACGGCCGCGGCGGTGGCGGCGCTGGGGAAGAAGCGCGGGGCGGGCGCAGCCGCAGGAGGGGTCGGGGGAGTCGCGGTGCTCGCGGGGGCGCTGCAGGGGGACCGGCTGGCGTGGCGGCGGGCGATCGCGAAGGCGGCGGGGGTGAAGGTTGCGCGGGTCGGGCTGCGGTCGGCGGGAGCGGCGGCGCTGCTGGCGGAGTCGGCACAGCGGCGCGGCGGCTCGACGCTCGGGATCGCGATGGGGAGCGGGTCGACCGAGTTCGTGATCGTCGAGGACGGGCACCTGGTCTTCGCGCGGGCGACGGACCTGTTCCGGCCCGACCGGCCGGAGGACTTCGAGGGGTTCGCGCAGCGGGTCGCGGTGGAGGCGAAGCGGACGTGGATGAACTACCGCGTCGCGCCGGAGTCCACCGAGATCGAGGCGGTTGTCGTACTGGGGACCGACGACCTGGCGCGGCTGGTGGCGGAGCGGTGCGGCGAGAGCCTGGCGCTGCCGAGCGAAGCGGCGGATTACCCGGCGTCGGTGGAGGCGCCGGCCGCGATGACGCCGGCGCAACGGTCGGAGGTGGCGCCGCTGGTCGGGCTGCTCGCCGAGCCGGTGATGGGGCGGCCGACGCTGGACTTCGAGAACCCGCGACGGACGCCGGACCGGTCGGCGGCGCGGCGGCAGGCTGTGCTTGCGGCCGCGGCGGTGCTGATCATCGGGGTGGGCGGGGCGATGACGCTTGCGAGGATGGAACTGCGGCGGCTTGAGGGGCAACTGCGGGGGCTCAAGCAGGAGTGGAACGAGAGTTTCGTGGAGTACGGCTTGTTGACGCGGACGCAGGTGCGCGTCGAGCATGCGGAGCGGTGGATCGGGACGCGCGTGGACTGGCTGGAGCACCTGGGCGTGCTCAGCGAGCGGCTGCCGGACCCGAGGGCCGGGCACCTGGACCGGATCAGCGCGACCAGCGCGGCGGGGGTGCACTTCATGCTGCCGCGGGGGAAGCGGTCGCTCGCGGACGGGACGTGGGCGCAGGGGGTGGAAGCGGCACTGGACCTGTCCGGGGTGGTGCGCCGGCGTGAAACGGCGGATGCGATGCGGGCCGCGCTGGTCGCGGACCGTGATTACCGCGTGGAGTCCAAGGGAGCGGACACGCCCGGGCGGTTTGACCTGCGGGTGACGACGACGTTGGCGAGGCCGACGCGGGCGATGTCGCCGCGGCCGGACGTGGGGATGGGCGCGAGCGATGGGGGGGCGCCATGAAGCGCGGCACGAAGATCATCATCGCGATTGCGGCGGTCGCCGTGCTGGCCGGCGGCGGGTGGCTCGGGTACGACCGGATGTACGCGCGGCCGCGCAAGGACCTGCTGAAGCAGATCTCGCACTACCGCAGCGCTCTGGCGGCGCGGGAGATGGAACTGGGGCATATCGGCCCGTTGCGGGAGCGGCTGCGGCGGGTGGCGTCGACGACGCTGGGGTCGGACGACGAGCAGATGAGCGCCGCCCTCCGCAGCGCGATGGCGGAGGTGCTGGGGAGCGTGGGACTGCGCGACGTGACGGTGGGGACGGGAGCCCCGGTTGCGGTGAAGAACCCGGCGGCGCCGCGGATCGAGGAAGTGCGGGATAAGGCGGCGCGGAACGCG
>CALAFV010000488.1 GCA_937891445.1 uncultured Phycisphaerales bacterium
GATCTGTTCCCAGAACCCGCCCCCCCTCCGCCCGCGCCCCGCCCCCCGCACCTGTCCCCAGCGCCCACTCCCCAGTGCCTCCCATGCACTTCCGAGACCTCATCTCGCGACAGGCCGCGACCTTCTCCTTCGAGTTCTTCCCCCCCAAGGGGCCGGAGGGGGCCGAGTCGCTCTTCCGCACGATCTCGGAACTCCAGAGCCTCAAGCCCTCCTTCGTCTCGGTCACCTACGGCGCCGGCGGCTCGACGCGGCAACTCACGCACGACCTTGTGGTCCGCATCAAGCAGGAGACCAACCTCTCCCCGGTCCCGCACCTGACCTGCGTCTGCCACTCCGAGGCCGAGATCCGCGCCATCCTCGAGCGCTACGCCCGCGCGGGCATCTCCAACATCCTCGCCCTCGGCGGCGACCTGCCTCGCGACCGCGCCGACCACGACCGCTCGAAAGACGCCTTCCGCTACGCCAGCCAACTCGTCGCCTACATCCGCAAGATCGGCCCGGAACTGGGTGTCCCCGGCCCCGTCTCCGGGGGAGGGCCGGGCTTCGGCATCGGCGTCGCGGGCTACCCGGAAGGCCACCCCGGCACGCCCAACCGCCTGCGCGAACTGGAACTGCTCAAGGCCAAGGTGGACGCCGGCGCCGATTTCATCATCACCCAACTCTTCTTCGACAACCGCGACTTCTACGACTTCCGCGACCGCTGCGAACTGATGGGCATCAAGGTCCCGATCATCGCCGGCATCATGCCCATCACGACGCGCGAGGGGATGCTCCGCATGGCCGACATGGCCCTGGGCGCCCGCTTCCCCGCTCCCCTGATGCGCGCCATCAACCGCACCGGCGGCGACCCGGACGCCATCCGCCGCGTCGGCATCCACTGGGCCACCGAGCAATGCCGCGACCTGCTCGACCACAACGTCCGCGGCATCCACTTCTACACCCTCAACAAGTCCACCGCGACGCGGGAGATCTATCTGAACCTGGGCGTGAAGGACTCGGATGGGCTGACAAACGGCAACACGCACGCCGTGGCGTCGTGGACCGCTGGACACTGAGTTCAGCGGGGTCGAGGACCGTACAGCGTCCCTCTGAACCGCCCCGAAGGGGCGGCGGAATGTAGCCACGGGTGGAGCGATGCCCGCCGCAGGCGGGCGAGCGGAACCCGTGGAAAAGACGCACTCACACTCGTGTTCCTTCCTTCACACGTCCGCCCCGAAGGGGCGGAGGAGCCTCACTCAAACACATACCGCTCCTCGAACTCCACCCCGTGCGCCCGCAGCAGCCTGAGCACCTCCGACCTGAAATCCTCCCTCCGGTGATGCTCCCGCTGTCCCACGATGTACCGCCGGACCGCTTCCTCCTGCGACTTGCTCACCGAAAAGACGCTGTACCCCTCCTGCCACGCAAACTCCCCCAGATCCGCGAACGTCTGGTGCACCCAGAGCGACGACCGCGCCTTGACCGTCCGCACCAGGTCCGACACCGCCCCGTCCGGCCGCCAGCGCAGGTACAGGTGCACGTGGTCCTCCACGCCCCCGATCTCGTACAACACCCCGCGCTCCGCCCGGATGATCCCACCCATGTACGGGTACAGCCTCGCCGCAAGACCTTCGGCGATCCACGGCTCCCGCCGCCTGGTGCTGAAGACGATGTGCAGGAGAATCTGCGAATACGTGCCCGCCATCGAGCAATCGTCCTTTGCCCCTCCGGGGCAAGGAGAATACACACAACAAGCACACTGTTCCGTGTCCCCGTCCACGGGTTCTGCTCGCTGCGCTCGCTCCACCCGTGGCTACATTCCATGGCCCCTTCGGGGCCGTTCAGGGGTGTCCCTTGTGGGCCGCATCTCGTGATGGGTGCGTACGGCCGCGGCGTGGGTGACACGATCAACACGCGGGCTGGAGTCCGCAGCACAGGTGCGTTCGATGTGCGGCCCCAACGGGGCCGCGGAATGTAGCCACGGGTGGAGCGATGCCCGCCGCAGGCGGGCGAGCGGAACCCGTGGAAGCAGACGTGCTCCGGACTCCGCCCAACGCGCCTCATCCCTGCCCCGAAGGGGCAGAGGAATCTCCGTCCCCGCGTCACCCTTCCTCGCCTCGCCCATCACACAAACCCGCGCCACGCCCTCACGCGCCGGGCATACGCCCCAGCGGGCAGGGGCGGCAGCCCCTCTGACATCCGCATCCCCACCCCTGCGCAACCCACGCCCAGAACTGAACTTGCGCCCCCACCCCAAGCCACCGTTCAAATTCCTTCCACAACCCTTGACACCACCCGAACAATCCGCCACAATGCCCACCAACCGTGACCCAAACCTCCGCCATCTTCACCCCCGCCGATGAGCAGCAGGCCGACGAGGTCCTGGCCTGCCTGGCCGACCCCGACTGCTCCCTCAGCGCCATCGCCCGGCGTTGCAACACCACCGTCCCCGCCCTCACGGCCTGGATGACCCGGCCCGAGATCGCCGCGCGGCTGGACGCCCTCGAAGCCGCCTTCGCCCGCCGGCTCCGCCTCCAGGTCGCCGACACCCTCCCCGCCGTCGCCCACGCCCTGACGCAGATCCTCCGCGACGCGCTGAACGAACTCACCCACCCCGCCTCCGACTCAACCTCCACCCCACGCACCCCGGAGCAGCGCCACCGCACCCGCGAGAGCGCCCGCAAGGCCGCCTCCCTGCTGGTCCGCCTGGCCACCTTCCGCGGCGGCCCCGCTCCACAGCCCCGCCCCCGCCGCGACCCCGGCCCCACCAACGACAACAACACCAGCGACGATGCCCCGCGCCAGCGCCAGGCCCCGCCCCTCGAAGACCAACTGAATCGCCTTGCCGCGATGGGCCTTCACATCGAGCTCTACCCCAGTCACGCCGGGGATGAGGCCCCTCCCCAACCTCCTGCTCCTTCAACCTCTACGCCGACGCCCGAAGGGCGCTGCGCAGCACATCCCCGCGTCTCCCCCTCTCCCGAGCCTCCCCACCTCGACGCCCCACCCCGCGCCTCAAGCCCCTCCCATCGGTCCCATCAGTCCCCACTCAACGGCAACCTCACCCCCGCGGACAACCCGCGCACTCCCGACCCGCGCGGCCCCACCTGACCGCGGCACCCATTCTTGTTACCCCCTCACCGCCCGCGCCGCCTCCACCAACTTCGCGAACAGCCCCGCGCCCAGTGCCTCATCGGCCGTGCGCTCCGGATGCCATTGCACGCCGAGATAGAAACGCCGCGTCGGGTCGTCGATCGCTTCGATGACGCCGTCGTCGGCGACGGCCACCACGCGCAGGCGGCCGGGTGAGCGTACGGCCTGGTGGTGGCTGCTCATGACTTCCCCCGCGCCCGCCCCGGCCTCCCCTGCCTTCCCGAACACAAGAATGGGGTGCGGCGCATCACCCACGAGCCGGACCGGGTGCACGGAGTTGCCCGCGTGGCGGTCGGCCGTCGGGACCTCGTCGGGGAGGTGCTGGCAGAGGGAGCCGCCGGCGACCAGGGCCATCATCTGCATGCCGAGGCAGACGCCCAGAACCGGCCCCCCCCCCGCCCCGCCCGCCTCGGCCGGGGCGTCGAGCAGGCGCAGCAGCGCGGTCTCGTACTCCTGCCGGCGCGGGTGGACCAGCGGCGAGGCCTTGGGGTGCGTCGGCTCGCCGAAGGGCTCGGTGCGCGGGTCGTCGCCGCCGGTGAGGACGAAGCCGTCGCACCGGCGCACGTGCTCGGGCGCCAGCGCAGGGAGCGGGGGCAGCACGACCGGCACGCCGCCGGCCCTGGCGATCATCTCGCAGTAGGCCATCGCGACGGTCGCGCGGGGGCGGGACGGCCGCGCGGGGTCGGCGGACGCGGGCTCGACGAGGTCGGCCGTGATGCCGATGACCGGCGCCGCCTTGCCGGCGCGCCATGTCCCGCTCGGCGTCCCGGCCGCTCCCGCCGCGCCTGCCGCGCCGCCCCGCTGCCTCCAGTCTGCCGGCCCGTGCCGCTGCACGCGCGTCCTCCTTGTCCTCCACCCCGGCTCCACAGCGTATCGGCCGCGCGGCCGCCGCGACCGAAACCGCCGCCGCGGGTACACTGCGGGCGTGTCAACCAGAACCGTGATCATCTGGCTCGCCGTCGCGCTGGTCCTTGGCGCGGCGGCGCTGTACGTCGCACTCCGGCCCAGCGGCAGCGCGGCGCCGCCGCGCGGGTCCGTCGCGGCCAACGAGCGGGTGACCGAGATCGACCCGGCGCAGGTGCGGGCGATCGAGGTGCGCATCCCGGGTCAGCCGGTGCAGCGTCTGGAGCGCATGGCCTCCGACCCGGGGCAGTGGACGCTGACGATCGGGGGGAGCGGGCCCGCGTGGCCGCTGCTGCCGCAGCGCGTGCGGAGCATCCTCCAGATCGTCGCCCAGGTGCGGGCCGTCGCGCCGGCTGAGGCCAACGCGACCGTGGGCGACGGGGCGACGGTCGTCGCCTTCGAGACCGACGGCGGCGGCACGCACACGCTGCTGCTGGCGGAGCGGACGCTGGGGGGGACGGGGCTGGTGGAGTACCGGCCTCCTGAGCCCGCGCCGGCCCGGCGCGCGATGGTGGACGATGGGTTCCTCAACGTCTTCCGCAACCCGGGGCCGCGGCAGTGGCGCGACGCCGCGGCGCTGCCGGGCGTAGGGCCGGAACTGTCGCGGATCCGCGTGGAGGGGGACAAGGGGAACGTGATCGCGCTGTCCCGCGCGGCGGGGCGGTGGAACCTCGTCGAGCCGGTCGGCGCGCCGGCGAACGCCACGAAGGTGGCGCAGGTGATCGCGGCGCTGCAGAACCTGACGATCACGGACTTCCTCGACGGGAAGACGATCGAGCCGGCGCTGACGCGGCTGGAGACGCCGTCGGCGCGGATCCGGCTGGAGACGGACGTGCGCGAGGCGACGGAGGACCCCACGGCGCCGCCGCGGGTGTGGACGCACACGCAGGAACTGGCGCTGGGCGGGCCGGCGGACTCGTCGGGGAAGAACCTGTACGCGCTGGTGCGCGACGGCGATCAGACGCGGACGGTCGCGGTGGACGCGGCGGGGCTGGCGGCGGCGCTGGTGATCGCGCCCGAGGCGTATGTCGCGCCGGCGGCGGTCGCGACGGTGGCGGCCGAGATCGGGCAGGTGAAGTTGACGCCGACCAACGGGAGCGCGGGGGCGCGGACGTTCAAGCGGTCGCTCAACTCGTGGGCGGAGGTGCTGGGGGACGGGCGCGAGGCACAGTTGGCGGAGGGGGACGCGGGGGCGGTGAACGATGCGCTGACGTTCCTGACCACGCGGAGCGCGGCGGGGGTGCACATCGGTGAGCCGGAGGGGTACATGCCGGCGGGGAAAGTGTCGCTGTCGTCGCTGGGCGGGGCGCCGCTTGAGGAGGTCGAGGTCGGGGTGGTGCCCGGCGGGTCGCTGGTGGTGCGAACGGGGAACGTGTGGCGGGCGTACGGCGTGGAGCCGTCGTCGCGGCTGCTGCGGGCGTGGGTGGAGTCCAGCGGCGTGGCCCCGGCCGAGCCGTCGCCGCTTCCGCCGGGCGAGATCAACAAATGACAACGCCCGCGGCGGGGGCTGCGGGCGTCGGTCGTTCAACGGTGTGCGATCTGTCGCGGGTCAGGCGGCCTTGGCCGGGACGGCGCGGGCGGCCTTCTGGGCCATGGCGAGCAGTTCGTCGAAGACCTTGGGGTCCTCGATGGCGATCTGGCTGAGCATCTTGCGGTTGAGCGTGACGCCGGCGAGTTTGAGGCCGTTGATGAAGCGGCTGTAGCGCTCGCCGCGCATGCGGCAGGCCGCGGTGATGCGGATGATCCAGAGGGAGCGCATGTCGCGCTTGCGGGCGCGGCGGTCGCGATAGGCGTAGCAGCCGCTGCGCATGAGTTGGTTGCGGGCCTGATACTTGTGGCGGTGCTTGACGCCGAAGTAGCCGCGGGCGGCGCGGAGGATGCGCTTGCGCTTCTGGGTGCGGGCGGCGCCTTTGCGGACGCGTGGCATGGAAGAGTCTCCGGAACAGGGCGCCCGTCACGGGGGGCTGCGGGGTGCGGCCGCTTCGGTCCCGACGGGCAATGGTGGTCGGACTGTTGAACGATCGGGTCAGGCCTGAGCGGCGGCGGCCTGGGCGGCGCGGCGTTGCTCGGGCGAGGGGCTGCGGCGGAGGGCGGCGCGGGGCTGATCACGGCCGCGGAGGCGGCGGTACAGCAGGCGCTCGAGCCGCTTGGCCTCGGGGTTGGACAGGTACTTGTCCTGACGGAGGCGGCGGAGGCGCTTGGCGCTCTTGCCGGAGCGGAGGTGCTTGCCGAAGGCGCGGTTGTGGCGCACCAGCCCGGTCTTGGTGATCTTCATCCGCTTGAGGATGCCCTTGTGGCTCTTGTTCTTGGGCATAGGTCGCACGCTCCGCCGCGTTGCCGGCGGCCGTTAGGTGTCTGGATGCGGGGGTTCACGGGTCCAAGCCGGACCCGAAGGGGTCCGAACAATAGACAGCCCGGATTCAATCCGCAACTCCCCCGGGGTCCACCCAAGCGTCGGCGATCCGCCCCGGCGACTTACCGGCCGAGGACCAGGAGCTGCTGGAAGAGCTGGTCGGTCGTGGTGATCACCCGCGCCGAAGCCGAGTACCCGGTAGAGGTGAGGATCATGTTGATGAACTCTTCCGAGAGATCTACGTTGGAGAGCTCCAGCGCCCCGCCGACGATCCGTCCAGCGCCGAGCGTTCCTGGCTCGGTGATCGCGGCGGCGCCGGAGTTAGGACCGACGGTGTAGAGGTTGGAGCCTTCATCAATAAGCCCCTCTGGGTTGGCGAACGTGGCCAACACCACCTGCCCGATGGTCCGCGTAATCCCGTTGGTGAACGCGCCGGTGATGATACCGTC